>JAKUNM010000015.1:26456-30887 GCA_022451865.1 Dehalococcoidia bacterium | reverse complement strand
AGATAAAAAAGTTAGTGGCATCCTGGCTGAAGCATATACGGATTCAAATAATCTAAAAATATTATTGGGTATTGGTATCAACAGAGAGTGGGTAGGAGATATTCCATCAGAGATTGCTAAAATTGCAATTAGTTTAAGTGAAATTGCTGGTTTTGCTCCCAGTAGAGAAAAATTGCTTGCTAGTTTAACTAATGCTCTTGAGCCAAAAATTTTAGCAATCTCACGATCTCCTGAATCTATAATTCATGACTGGGCAAATAAATTAACCACTATTGGTAAAGAGGTTACATTGAATACAGTTAATGGATCGATAGATGGACAAGCAACGGGGGTTAATGGATCAGGTGATTTAATATTGTTACTTGATACCGGTGAATACACAAATATATCAGCAGGTGATGTGGTTTTAAGATAAAGAGTTGACGTTGTCGGTAAGGCCTGCGAGCCTCGTACAATAATTGTAGTTGTTACGAAAGTGATTTTATGCAAATAGATAATTTGGATAGCTCATGGAGAAGTGAAGGGATGAATGATATCGACCCTTTAGAAATGGTCAATTTTCGTCGTGTTGAGGAAATTTTTCTTTCACTAGTTCGTTCTCATGAATATCAAGAAATCCGCACACCAACAATAGAACCTCTGCACCTTTATACAGCAACACGTGTTTTATCACCTCAATTACTACATCGTATCTATTCATTCCTTGATTGGGATGGTTGGAGTGGTGAAAGAGTAGTCATGCGCCCTGATTCTACTGTACCTGCGGCAAGATTATTTTCAGAAAGTGAACATAAGATTTCTCGTCTATGCTATGTACAACCTGTATATCGTTTTTCAACAGATGAACAGCCTAGAGAATTATGGCAATGTGGAGTGGAATTATTTGGTGTCTCTGCTGTCCATGCTGATGTTGAATTACTTTCTTTATTGCTAGAACTTTTGGAAAAAGTAGGAATTAAAAAAGATCGATACCACATTGATGTTTCTCATGCAGGATTAGTACAGGTAATTCTAAGTAATACAGGCATGAGCTTAGAAGATCAAAGGCGTTTATATGAAGTTGTTTTGAGAGGTGAGAAAGTTTCAAAAGAAGAGTTTTCAATACATGACGATGCAGTATATTCCTCTATAGACCTATTATCTCAAATTAAAGGCAAATCTTCTGAGTATGCTTTAAATCTCCAATCTCTATTAAAAAATTCAAACTCTGATATCGAGCGATCAGTGATTGAATTAGAGAGCGTTTCAAAAATTCTAAGTGATGCTGCAGTGAATTTTAATATTTTACCGGGCACTACTGCAAACTTTGATTATTACACTGGTGTAACTTTCCGAGTTGTTATACAAGATACGGAGTGCGTAAGTGGTGGCCGCTACGATTTGTTAACTGAATCGTTAGGTGCAGAAAAATCCCCAGCTTCTGGATTTGCAGTTGATCTAATGAAATTAGCTCAACTTTCTAATTTCGGTGGATAAATCAATGTTCTCTAACAATGATACTATTCGTGTTGCATTACCAAGAGGAGAAATGCGAAATGCTCTTGGTGAAATGCTGGCAAAACACAAATTTGTAGTAGAAGGATATTTAGAAGGATCAAGAGTTTATCGCTTTGAAGTCAATGATCACCCAGATCTTCAAGTTCGAGTATTTTCTGATGCAGATATCCCTATCCAAGTTGCCTTAGGTAATTATGACTTAGCAATTTGCAGTAGAACATGGGTAGATGAGTTACTTACTCGCTATCAACATAATTCAATTATTTCTGTTAAAAATTTAGATTTACAAAGTGAACCTCTTGTGGTTGCTGGTGGACAAAAATCAAATTTGGAGGAGATTGCATCTTCGGGTGTTGTAAGAGTTGCTACAGAATATCCTAATCTTGCTGATCATTACCTTCGGCAAATAGGGATACCCAACTACAGGCTGTTTAATGTTTGGGCACAAGCGGAAGCATGGCCCCCCGATGATGCTGAATTAGCTATAGGACCTAGAGATGATTTGCTTAATGAAGGATTAAACATATTAGCTGAAGTGCATTCAGGTGGAGTTTGTTTGATTGCAAATCGTACGTCTATAGCAAATAAGAACTTATCTGAGGCGTTAAGGATATTAACTCAATTACCCCATGGTCAATCGAGCAGTGGTCTGATTCAAAGTGAGAGAATCTCCGTAACTTATCCAAATATTGAAACACCTTTACCAGAAAGAGATACTTTTCGTATTGCTGTACCTGATGGTCACGCACAAAGGCACACAGTTGAATCATTATCTAACGCTGGTATTGATTTTGAAGGATACTCCGCGAATGACTTAGTCAGGAGACCTGTATCTGCAATTCCTGGTGTTGAAGTTAAGGTTATGCGACCTCAGGATATGCCTCGTGCAGTAGCTTTGGGAAATTTTGATCTTGCATTAACTGGTCAAGATTGGTTACAAGTATTTCTTTCCTCGTTTCCATCTGCTCCAATTATTCAGCTTTGCGATCTTAGGCGTTCTGAGTATAAACTTGGAGCTGTGGTTTCTGACGATTTACCCGCAAAATCTATTAGTGAAGCGATAGATTATTGGAGGAAGGATAATCCTTATCGAACAATACGTTTAGCTTCGGAATATGCTTCATTAGCTGATCAATACGCACGCGATAACCAACTTGGTCGATATCGTGTAATCCCTTTGACTGGTGCATCCGAAGGTTTTGTCCCAGAAGATGCTGATATTCTTATTGAAGGTACCGAGACAGGCACTACATTACGTGCAAATAAACTGAGTATGATTGATGTAATAATGAACTCGACCAATTGTGCAATAGGACATATGCAACGCCCTGCTGGATGGAGAGGTGAGATGCGAGATGATTTTGTTGATAAATTGAATTCAGGAGCTAGTATTTTGGATTAGGGTTGATTTATATGCCGTCACTTGGGTCACACATGGTCCGTGCCTGTACACTTGCAGAAAAGCTTTCTTTGCCTGAAATAGATGCCGATAGAAGATCATTCTACTTAGGTTCGACGGCACCAGATATTCGTGTGATTACAAAAGGCGACAGAGCAGATACACATTTTTATAATCTTGAAGATTTAAATTCTCAAGATTCTGTTGCTGTTATGTTAGAACGCTATCCCCAGCTAAAAAAGGGACCTGATCGAGAAAAAAAGATGATAGCATTCATTGCAGGATATATTACGCATTTGGTCTTAGATAATGCATGGATTGAAGAGATTTATCGACCTACATTTGGTGTATATTCTTCAATGGATAATGACCCCAAAAGTGATATTCTTGATCGTGTTCTTCAATATGAGTTAGATATCCGTGATCGAAAAAATTTTGATGTAATTAAAGAAGTGAAAGTTGCAATTAATATCGAACATCGCCCACCCAGTATCCCTTTCATTGGAAATGAGTATTTGATCCAATGGTTTGACATGATGAATGATGTAATAGAACAAAAACCCGATTATTCTAGGTTTAAGCGCATGTTGAACCGGCATTTGAAAAATGCAGGTTATGACGAAGCAAATATTGATAGTTTTTCTGCCGATCCTCAATTTATTATTGGAGAAGCCTTTGGTGTAGTTACTAACAAGAAATTAAATTATTTTTGGCAAAAAGCCGAGCAAGAAATGTTTGATCAAGTAAGGCATTATTTAAGATGAAAAAAGTTCAATTTGAAAATCATTTTTCTTTAAAAGTTCTTTCGGGTAACTATAAGAGCCTTCTTTCCTTCTTAAGTGAAAAACGCCAATCTGATGTAATCCCTCCTGAATTTATTAATGATGCTATAGAAAAAATGTGGGGTGAAAAAATAAGCCCTGAAGAACATGTTTTAAGAATTATTGATGATGTGAAAAAGAATAAAGATGAAGCTGTAAATAAATACTCTCAACTTTTTGATAAATCGGAATACGATCGAATTGAAGTTACTCAAGATGAAATTCGAGAAGCATTTGATCTAATCTCTGCTGAACAAATTGAAGCTATTGAATTTACGATCAACCGAATTCGGCAATATCATATTCGTCAATTAGCGCATGGCCCTGTTTCATTTTCTGAACGAGGAACAGGAATGATTGTACGCCCTCTACAGCGCGTAGGTATTTACATGACAGGATCTGATGCATCACTCCCATCTTCAATAATCCACGCTACGATTCCTGGAGTTGTTGCTGGCGTAAATGAAATATATGGAGTGACCTCTGCGATGCATAATGGGAAAGTAAATCCTTTAAAATTGGTTGCAGCTCAACTGTCAGGTATACAGAAAATTTTTCGTGCCTCTGGGCCTCAATCGATTGCAGCATTTGCATTTGGAACTGAAAGTATTCCGGCGGTAGATAAAATTTTTGGTCCTGGCAACTTATTTGTCACATTGGCAAAGCAACAATTATTTGGGAAAGTAGGGATTGATGCTTTGTATGGACCTACTG
>JAKUNM010000015.1:0-26446 GCA_022451865.1 Dehalococcoidia bacterium | reverse complement strand
AAACATTGATTATCGCCGACAGCAGCGCATCTGTTGATTTAGTGGCTGCAGATTTGCTAGCACAGGCAGAACATGACCAACTAGCAACACCTCTATTAATTACTGATTCTGCTGATTTAGCATCTGCTGTAGTGGAGGCAGTTGAAATGCAATTAAAAACACTCGATCGTGAAGCTATTGCTCGTGTTGCGGTAGCCAATGGGAAAGCTATCGTGGTCAATGATCTTTATGAAGCTATATCTCTTGCTAATGAATATGCCCCGGAGCATCTTTGTTTATTAGTGGAAAAGCCGAAGGAGTTAATTCCAAGTATTGTGAATGCTGGTGGTATTTTTGTTGGAGAATCATCTCCAGAAGTTTTAGGTGACTATACAGCTGGTCCTAGTCATATTATGCCTACAGGTGGTTCAGCACGATATTCCTCTCCTTTATCTGTTTTGGATTTTCTTAAGATTACTTCGATAATCGAATTTGATGACCATGAGATATATCGTCAAGGACCTTACGCTTCAGAACTTGCTAGATCTGAAGGTTTGACAGGGCATGCTCGTAGTCTTGAAATGAGAATAGAAGGTAATTGATGACTGAATTTGATCCGATTGACACATTACGTCCACATATTCGTGATCTACCATCATACGAAGCGATTCCTGATTCAAGTGCTATTGCGAAGCAATACGGGATAGCAAATAAAGATATTCTTAGATTGGATGGTAATGAAAATCCATTTGGGCCATCACCATTAGCATTAGAAGCACTTCAAAGTGAATATGAAGCAGAACGTTATACTGATGTAAATCAAACTCTTTTACGTGAATCCTTGCAAAAATTTCTGAATGTTCCTTCAGAAAATATCGTTGCAGGAGCAGGATCTGATGAGTTAATTGATTTAATTTATCGTATGTGGATACAGCCTGGTGATCGAATTGTCACTTGTGGACCTACGTTTGGTATGTATGCTTTTGATGCCGCAATATATCAAGCAGAATTCATAAATATAAATCGTAAAATGGATTGGAGTATTGATGAAAATGCCTTACTTCACGAGGCTGAAAATGCAAAATTAGTTATTCTTGCAACTCCGAACAACCCTACAGGTAATTCATTACAACCAGCATTAGTAGAAAAACTGCTAAAAACTAAGGCATTAATTGTATTAGATGAAGCATATATTGAATTTTCTCAATCTAGTTCTATGGTAAGTATTGCCAGCTCTCATCCTTCGTTGATTGTGCTTAGAACTTTTAGTAAATGGGCAGGACTTGCAGGTTTAAGGATTGGATACGCAGTAGCACATAGACGAATTATTGAAGCATTTATGAAAACAAAACAACCTTATAATGTAAGTGCTCCTAGTGTAGCTGCAGCTATAGCATCACTTAAGGATATAGAAGAATTAGACAGAAGGGCATCTGTACTGACTGCTGAACGCAATAGAGTATTTTCTGTACTAGAAAAAATATCATGGCTTAAGCCTTTTCAATCGGAAACAAATTTTTTGCTTGTTCGTACTATTGATCGAAATGCAAAGGAAATAAGTGATAAGTTAAGACGAGAAGGAATTTTTATACGTACATATTCTGAAGATAATATAAAAGATTGTATTCGAATCTCGATGGGTACTTCATTGCAAAATGATCGGGTTATTGAAGCATTATCTAATATAGAAAGATAATCTTTACATTAGGAGCAAATATGGGTAAGCGATTTAGCCGAATCGAGCGCGAGACCGCTGAAACTAATATCACAGTGGAATTTGATGTTGATGGATCGGGCTTGGCAGAAGTGAATACTGGTATTGGATTTTATGATCATATGTTTAATGCTTTTGCCAAACATGGGCGCTTTAACTTAAATATTGAAGCTAAAGGTGATTTGCACGTAGACGCACATCACACAATGGAAGATGTAGCGATTTGCGTAGGTCAAGCTATAAATCAATCATTAGGAGATCGTGCAGGTATTAATAGGATGGCTAGTTCTATTGTTCCATTAGATGAAGCCTTAGTGCAGGTAGTTTTAGATATATCCGGCAGACCTTTTTCATCAATTTTGTTTGATTTTGTGGGTGAACAAATTGGTGAAGTGCCAACAGAAATGGTTCCACACGTCTTGGGATCATTAGCATCTGCAGGGAAATTGACATTGCATGTTAATCAATTGGCTGGATCGAATGATCACCATATTGCAGAAGCTGCAATGAAGGCTTTTGGCCGTGCTTTAGATACAGCGACTCTCATTGATGAAAGAATTATCGGACAAATTCCTTCAACTAAAGAGACATTAACCTCTTGATGCGTAAGGATGCTTTAATTGACTGATCTCGATACAGATAACTTGCTTTCTTTTTGCCTAGAATTAGCTGATGAATCTGATCGGATATCTATGGATTTTTTTAATCAGAATAATATTACTACTGAACAAAAAAATGATGGCTCTTTAGTGACCGTTGCCGATAAAACCATAGAAGAGTATTTGCGAAATAGAATTGCTGAAAAAATGCCCCTTGCTTCTGTACTAGGTGAAGAAGCAGGATTTGTCCAAAATGAATCTGATGTTCGCTGGATTATTGATCCTATAGATGGAACACATGGTTTTATTCGTGGCTTACCGGTTTGGGCAACTTTGATTGCAATAGAAAGGGAAGGCATTATCACTGATGGTGTTATTTCCGCTCCTGCACTGGGTACTCGTTGGTGGGCAAGTAAAGGTGCTGGTGCATATCGAAGTGACCTTACATCACATGGCCATGATATAACACGAATCTCTGTTTCAAATATTAAAGACATAACTAACGCACAAGTTTTATATGGTTCATATTCTTTGATTTTGAATAAATGGCCTAATGTCGATATTCTGTTACGTTCTGCTTGGCGTACAAGAGGATTTGGAGATTTTTGGGGACATTGCCTTGTGGCAGAAGGTGCAGCAGAAGCTATGCTTGAAGGTGAGATTTCACCTTGGGATATTGCTGCTGTCTCAATTATACTTGAAGAGTCGGGTGGCCTATTAACTGACGATATGGGCAATGCAGTGATTACAGCAGGGCATTGTATAAGTACAAATGGATTCATTCACCAAGCAATACTTGACTCTATTGATGAAAAATAGAATTCGAATTGGTTAGGTGCTATTTTGCTCTAATTCAAATTCGTAGTTCTCAATAACTATATTTGACAATAATTTTTTGCACATTTCATTCAATTGCTCTCGTGCCATCTCTTCATTCGGTGCATTAAGATTTATTTCTATGAATTTTCCAACTCGAACATTGCTTATCTCTTCAAATCCCAAAGTTTTCAATCCATCTTCTACAGCCAATCCCTGAGGGTCATTAACTAATTCTTTGAGAGTTACTTTGATACGGGCAATGTAAGAAATCATATATTTATCCTTAACTACTATAGATTGTGTCCAGTAATAATTTTATGTGCTTGTAGATATCGCGCTGACATCGAATTAACAACTTGTTCTGGGAGTTCTGGGGCTGATTGTTCTATATCCCAATTTAAATTTTTTAGATAATCACGTAATGGTTGTTTGTCGAAAGATGGCTGGCTTTTGCCTGGAAAATATTTCTCACTTGACCAAAATCGAGAAGAGTCTGGTGTCATTACTTCATCAATTAGAGTTACTTCATCATTAATTATTCCAAATTCAAATTTTGTATCGGCAATAATTAACCCTTGTTGGGCGACATAATGTGACCCGTAACGATACAATGCCAGAGATCTTAATTTTACTGCATTTGCAGTTTCCCTACCGAGTAATTGTTCCACCTGCTCATAGTTGATAGGCGTATCATGCTCTGGTGGTTCTGCTTTAGTTGTTGGCGTAAAAATAGGTTCAATAAGTTGAGAACTTTCTAGTAAGCCTGTAGGGAGTTCAATATCACAAATTGATCCTTTCTCTTGATATTCAATCCATCCTGATCCGGATAAGTAACCTCGAACAACTGCTTCAACTTTGAGGACTTCAGTTTTTTTCATAATCATGGATCTACCGAAGTAGTCTGGGGTGCATTGTATTCCAAATTCATAGGCTATTTGTTCATTTAGTACTGATATAAACGCATTAGGAATTACATCAGAAGTCTGTTCATACCAGAACGCAGAAATTTGTGTAAGAATTTCTCCTTTATGTGGAATTCCTGTAGGTAATATTACATCGAAAGCTGATGCTCTATCTGTCGCTACCAAAAGTACATGGTTTTCTGGAAGCTCATAAACATCACGTACTTTCCCTCGATGGAGAAGTTCGAGTCCGGGCAGTTTAGTAGCTAACATCGGATTTTCTTCAGTAAGCACTATAAATATCCAAGCTTTTCAATTCTTAAAAATGAATCTTCAATATGTGTTAGATAGTTCTCAATGCTGAATAAATTATCTAATTCATCTGTAGGTAAATTCGCGGTAATTCCAGGATCTTTTTTTATTAGATCTCTAAAATCTAGATTATTATGCCATGCGTTCATTGCATGATTTTGAACAATTTTGTAAGCACTTTCTCTGTCTAAACCAGACAAAAGAAGAGTATTTAAGATTTTGGCAGAGAATATCAACCCTTTTGTTTGTTCGATATTATTTTTCATTTGTTCAGGATAAACTACAAGTCCAGCCATTATTTCAGTGAAGATTTTTAACATATATGCGAGAAGTCCACTGCTGTCTGGGAAAATGATTCTTTCAGCACCCGAATGAGAAATATCACGCTCGTGCCACAAATTGACATTTTCTAATCCAACGGTGGCATATCCTCTTAAAGTTCTTGCTAAACCACATACTCGTTCACATAATTCAGGGTTCCTTTTATGTGGCATCGACGATGATCCTGTTTGAGATCCTTCAGCGAAAGGCTCCTCTACTTCTCGGACTTCAGTACGTTGTAAACCACGAATTTCGGTGGCAAATTTTTCTAGTGAAGATCCTATTCCCGCTAATACTGACAGCATGAATGCATGTCTATCTCGTTGAATAATTTGTGTGGTTATGGGGGCAACCTCTAGGCCTAACAGTCTGCAAGCATCCGATTCTACATTTGGTGGGACTGATGCATGTGTTCCTACAGGCCCAGACATTTGACCAACAGCAATCTGTGTTCTGGCTAAACTTAAACGTTCAATATGTCGTTGTAATTCCTCTACCCATACCAGTAATTTTAGTCCAAATGTAGTTGGTTCAGCATGGATGCCATGAGTTCTACCGATACATACAGTATTTTTGTGTTCTACGGCACGTTGCATAACAGTGTCTCGAAGATCGATGGATTGTGCTGTAAGGAAATCAATTACTTCAATCCATTGAAGACATGTCGCTGTATCCCACACATCATTACTCGTCAATCCATAGTGAACCCATCGCGATTCATTGCCAAGTGAGTCAGAAATTGATCTGAGAAAAGCGGTAACATCATGGTGAGTTTCTTCAATGTATTGCATTATATCTGGGACATGTATTTTGGCATTATTACTAATTAGTTGAACGTCATTTTGTGGTATTACACCTGCATTTCCCCATGCTTGTACGACAGCAATTTCTACACGTAACCATGTCTGAAATTTATTTTCGTCAGACCAAATTTTTGATAATTCAGGGACGCTGTAACGTTCTATCATTGCTTACTCCTTGTAGCAGCACTTCACGATGCAGAGCCTATATCAGTCCGATAATGCATTCCTTCGAAAGAAATTCGATTTACATTAGAGTAGGCAAGCTCACGAGCTTCATCAATGGAAGACCCGCTTGCTACTAAACATAAAACACGGCCACCAGCAGTATATAGACTATTGTTCTCATCGCTTTTAACACCTGACATAAATATCTGAACATTAGAATCAATATTATCTAATCCATGAATACGTTTTCCAATTTCATATGAATCTGGATAACCGCCCGATGCTAAAATTACTCCAACAGATGCATTATTGTTCCATTCTACTTCAATTTCTGACAATCGTTTATCTCCGATCGCATCAAAAATTTCAAGTAAGTCAGTTTCTAATTTAGGAAGTAACACTTCAGTTTCTGGATCTCCAAAACGTGCATTGAATTCGACTACCCTTGGACCTGTCTTAGTAATCATCAATCCTGGATAAAGTATTCCGGTATAAGGTGTTTTATTTTGTGCCATTGATTTTATTATGCGTTCAGTAATGTTTTGTTCAATATCTTTTCTGATTTCATCTGATAGCCATAAAGGTGGTGAATAGACACCCATACCACCTGTATTGGGACCTAAATTATTGTCATATACAGGCTTGTGATCACACGAAAAAGGCATGTGCTTTACTGAGATGCCGTCAGTAAATGCATGAGCAGAAGTTTCTCGTCCAAACATCCTTTCTTCGACTAATATTTTTGTCCCAGCATCACCATATGCTTTCTTGATTAGTATTTTTTCGATAGCTGCTTCAGCTTCTTTTGAATTGTCACAAACAGTGACACCTTTTCCTGCAGCTAAACCATCAGCTTTAATGACAACCAAAGATTCTAATTTATGGATATATTCTTTTGCTAAAAAGGCATCAGTAAATGTTTCTGAGTGCGCTGTTGGAATGTTATTTTCGTGCATAATTTTTTTTGCAAAGCTTTTGGATGTTTCTAACTGTGCTGCTGCCTTTGTTGGACCAACAACACGAAATCCTTGGTGGTTCAAAGTATCAGTGATCCCTGCAGCTAAAGGTATTTCTGGACCAACGATTGTCAAGTCAATTGTATTGTTCTCTACGAATTTACAAATTGCATTGATATCTGTTTCTTTTATATCGACAGTCTCTGCATAATCTTCAATTCCTGCATTTCCAGGTAGTACCCATAATTTCTTTAGCTTAGGCGACTGTGATAGTTTCCATGCAATTGCATGTTCACGTCCTCCGCTTCCAATTATTAATACATTTATTCCCATTCTATTGTCCCTGGTGGTTTAGAGGTGATGTCGTACACAATTCTATTTACTTCAGGTACCTCATTTACTATTCGACTAGAAATTGTTCCTAGTAAATCGTAAGGAAGTTTGGCCCAATCAGCTGTCATTGCATCTTCTGCAGTTACACACCTTAAAGCTATACAAAATCCGTAGGTACGATGATCTCCTTGTACGCCGACAGTTTTGGTATCCGTCAAGACAGCAAACGACTGCCAAAGATCATAGTAAATATGAGCATTTTTAATTTCATCCATTACGATCCAGTCAGCTTTACGTAAAATATCTAATTTTTCTTCGGTAACTTCACCTATTATACGAATTGCAAGTCCTGGACCTGGAAAAGGTTGTCTGAAAACCATTTCTTCCGGTAACCCTAGTTCGACACCTACTTTCCGGACTTCATCTTTAAACAAGTTCCGTAAAGGTTCAATGAGTTGGAAATGCATATCTTCGGGGAGACCACCTACGTTATGGTGAGTTTTTATTTTTACAGTCGAACCACTTCCTGATGATGCTGATTCAACCACATCAGGGTAGGTAGTTCCCTGAACTATGAAATCGATATTTCCTAATTTCGAAGATTCTTGTTCAAAGACTCGAATAAATGTTTCTCCAATAATTTTTCTTTTTTGTTCAGGATCTGAGATTGCTTGTAAATTTTCTAGAAATTGATTTTTTGCATCAGTGTGTAGAAGATTGATTTCCATGTGTTCTCTAAAAGTGGAAACAACTCGTTCAGGCTCTCCATGCCTTAATAAGGCATTATCAACGAAAATACATGTAAGTTGATCTCCGATAGCCTTATGGACTAATGTTGCTGCAACTGCAGAATCAACGCCACCTGAAAGAGCACATATCACTTTTTGATTTCCCACCGTATTTCTAATTTCTGTAATTGTGTCTTCAACAAATGATGTAGCTGTCCAATTGCCAGAGCATTCAGCTATATCAAAAAGAAAATTTCTAAGAATATCTGTTCCTTGAGGGGTATGCGCTACCTCTGGGTGGAATTGAATGCCATAACGATCTTTGGAATCAGAAATTGCTGCGATAGGTGCATTTTGCGATTTAGCAATTACTTTGAAATCAGGAGGTAATTCAGTGATCTGATCTCCATGTGACATCCATACAGAGAGAGAGCTTGGAAGGTTTTTGAATAGTTTTTGATCTTCACTATTTGTATCAATTAGGGCATGACCATATTCTCGGTTATCAGCAGAGCTAACTGTACCTCCAAGTTTTTGTGCAAGGATTTGCATGCCGTAACATATACCAAGTATGGGGATATCTGTTTCTAAAACCCATTCTGGTAAATCGGGTGCAGATTCGTCATAAACAGATGCTGGCCCCCCAGAGAGAATGATTGCTTTAATGTTGTTATATAAAAGTTCTACAGGATCGACATCCCAAGGAACTAATTCTGAATAGATGTTTAGTTCTCTAATTCTCCGAGTAATCAACATAGAGAATTGTGAGCCGTAATCGAGTATTAATACCATCTCTGATTGATGGCTATTATCTTGAGGTGCTTGGTTGTGATCTGTACTGTCAGTTTGAGTGATGCTATTACTGTTAGTACGATTATCCGTTTCCGTCATGGTGTTCTTTTCCAGAGGAGTGGTTGTCAATTGAGATTATCTAGCAAGATTGATTTGGTCAATGTACAGTTACATTCAATAATGATTTGAGGTTGTTTTGACTATTTTACCAAAAACAAAAATCGATCAAATCGCATCAATTATTTCTTCAGGAGGTGTGTGTGCGATACCTACTGATACAGTCTATGGTTTAGCTTCTTTACCTACTGATAATACTGCTATCGATGAATTATTAACCTTAAAAGGGAGACCTGAAGCACAGCCGATAGCTGTGCTTTTTGATGAACTTTCCTCTATTTCACAATATCTAAGATCCTCTGAAATATTAACGCATGTCCAAAATTATTGGCCAGGAGCATTCACTGCAGTTGTACAAGTACATGAAACTGCTGGTTTTGTTTTTCCGGTAATTACTGAGACCAATACTATAGGTATCAGGCAACCAGATAATGACTTAACCAAAAAAATACTAAGCTTATGTGGTGGTGTCCTTGCTGTATCTAGTGCAAATATCCATGGTTCCGAACCTGCCAGAAATGCTGATGAGGTTGAAAAAATGTTTGGTAAAAAGCTTGTAGTGCTAGATGGTGGATCATTAAATGAATCTGACCCATCCAGTGTAGTAGATCTCACATCGTATCCATATAAAATTTTGCGACAAGGTCCCATTGATTTAAGTGATTTGCAAATTGAATGATATTATTAGCTTTTGTTGTCTCTTTATTAAAATGAATTAAAGAGGGAGGGTAAATTGAATATTGCAATAGGTTCGGATCACGCAGGTTTTGAATTAAAACAAATTTTGATTAATGAACTTCGAGAAATTGATGATCAGGTAATTGATTATGGAACGGATTCACTTGAATCTTGTGATTACCCTGATATTGCCGAACCTCTTGCTATTGCAGTAGCACGAGGTGAACATGATTTTGGAATTTTAATTTGTTCGAATGGTGTTGGACCTTCAATAGTTGCTAATAAAATTGAAGGTGTTCGCTGCGGACTATGCCATGATACTTTTTCTGCACGAAGAGCTCGCGAGCACACTAATTGTAATGTTTTAGCTATGGGTGCATGGGCTATAGGGCGAGGTACTGCTCTTGAAATTGTAATGGCTTTCCGAAATGCAAGTTTTGAAGGTGGTCGGCATGAGAGCCGCTTACAAAAATTAGATCTTATAGACCAAAAGATGCGTTCAAAGAATGAATAGTTTTTTAGACGATACGGAATACTATAAATCACTTGTTACTGAGGAAATGAAATCGATCATTGGATATTCTTCAGAAGGACTTTTTTCATGGATGCGATATCACCTTGGTTGGGAAGATGGTAAGGGTTTACTAATTGAATCTTCACCGGGAAAGATGATTCGATCTACAGGTTTGTTGTTAGCAACTAAACTGTGTGGAGGCGATATTGAAAAAGCTTTACCAGCGGCAGCTGCTATTGAGTTAATACATAATTTTTCGTTATTGCACGATGATATTGAAGATCAGAGTGTTTCGAGGCGTAATCGACCTACATTGTGGACAGTTGTGGATCAAGCTCAAGCTATTAATACTGGCGACGGAATGTTTATTTTGGGTCGCAATGCACTTTTGCGTTTGGACCGATATGGCATTTCAATACAAAATATTTTAGAAGCTACTAAACGTTTAGATGAAGCTTGTATTTCACTTGTGAGAGGTCAATATTTGGATATTACTTTTGAAGCTAGAGATGACGTCTCTACTGATGAATATATACAAATGGCCTTGGGAAAAACTGCGGCTATGTTCGCTGCCCCTTTGTCTATTGGTGCCGTTATTGCAGATGCGAATTCTCCAACAATAGATTCCTTGCATCGTGCAGGTCTTCATATCGGAATAAGTTTTCAGATGATTGATGATGTACTTGGCATTTGGGGTGATCCTGCAATTACAGGAAAACCAGTAGGTGATGATATTCGTTCTAAAAAAATGACATATCCAGTCATTATGGCTTTTGAAGCTGGTGATGAAAATCTGGTTTCGATTTATAAAAAAGAACAATTTTCTGATGACGATGTTGAATACATTTCAACCTTGATTGAAAAAACTGGTGCTAAAGAACTTACTGAACTTCGTGCTAAGGAAGAGAATTTATTAGCCCTCAAAGAATTAGACGAAATTGGTTTGGAAAGAAATATGCTGGAACAATTTCAATCATTTGCTGAAGCTGCTGTTGGTCGTACTACTTAACTCATTTTGTTATGGATTTTCGTTGCTTGTGTGGAGATCGATTAGTAGCATTTGCGAATAGTATTTTGTTTGATTAAATACTTAGCCATACATCCCCAATGTGAAGGATGAAAATGAATAAGAAAAGCATTCGTGATATTGAGCTCTATGGCAAGAAAATTTTTCTCAGAGTTGATTACAACGTTCAATTTTCAGGAGATCGCATATTAGACGATCATCGCCTCCGTGAATCAATTCCAACGATTCAATATCTTCGTGATAAAGGTGCGCGAATAATCCTTTGTTCTCATCGTGGTAGACCTGCTGGGCAAATTGTTGAAGAACTGCGTAATGATCTGGTTGCAAAGCATCTTTCTTCACTCTTAGGTACTGTGGTAAAAGCTTGTCCTGTCAGTATTGGTCCTCAAGCACAAGGTGATACTGATGCACTTGAACCAGGAGAATTGCTGCTTCTGGAAAATGTTCGTTTTCACGCAGAAGAAGAAGATAATGATGATGTATTTGCACAACAATTAGCTAGTTTGGCAGATGTTTATGTAAGTGATGCTTTTGGAACTGCACATCGTGCGCATGCTTCCGTAGTAGGTGTACCGAAATATATACCTGGTGTTACCGGTCTATTATTGGAGCGTGAAGTTGAATATTTAACAAAAGTAACAGACGATCCTCAAAAACCTTTAGGACTAGTCTTGGGTGGTGCTAAAGTTTCTGAAAAATTATCTATCTTAAGTTTTTTGAGTGATAGGGCAGATGTTATTTGTGTTGGTGGAGGAATTGCGAATACTTTTCTTGCGGCTCAAGGTATTGATATAGGTGGTTCTTTGGCTGAACATGATCGAATTGATGATGCTTTTTTAATTATGCGTAAAGCAGCAGAAAGAGATGACTTAAAATTAGTGTTACCTCGTGATGTTGTGATTAGTGATCCTTCAGGGGAAATTATTGAAGCAGTTTCGGTTAATAGGATACCTCCTGAATTTCGTATTTTAGATATTGGACCGGAAACCATTGATGATTTCCGTGCAGCCTTAGCACCAATGAGTACTATTGCATGGAATGGCCCCATGGGCTTTTTTGAGAGAGAGCCTTTTGATGTTGGATCATTAGCAGTTGCAAAAATATTAGCAGATTTACAGAACGTAACTACAGTTGTAGGCGGTGGAGAAACTGCCGCAGCAATTAATCGTGCAGGAGTGCTTGAAGATATATCTCATTGCTCGACAGGTGGAGGAGCTTCGTTACAATTGCTGGAAGGAAGAATTTTACCAGGACTCGAAGCATTGCCTGATAAGTAACAGCACTAGATTGGTCAAAATATTGCGAGAACGCAAACCTATTATTGGTGGTAATTGGAAAATGAATCTTAACCAAACGGATTCTCTTTTATTACTTAGTGAGCTGAATGAAAAATTAGGTAATTTAGAATTGCCAGAAATTGTTCTCTTTCCACCTTTTATGTGGCTTACTGAAGCAAAAAAAATGCTTAAGAATACTCAACTAATGTTAGGTGCACAAAATGTATATTGGGAAACAGATGGCCCTTTTACTGGTGAAATAAATTCTCACATGCTTGTTGATATTGTTGACTATGTTTTGATTGGACATTCAGAACGTAGACTGCATTTTGGTGAAGAAGATTCCGAAATCAATAAAAAACTGTTTGCGGTTATTGAATCTGGATTGACACCTGTATTAGCTATAGGTGAGCAAAGACATGAGCGTATAGCGCAAGAGACAGCTCAAAAGATTCGTGTACAAATTGAAGAATCTTTTAATAATTTTGAAAAAATCCCTTTAGATTTAGTTATTGCTTATGAACCAGTTTGGGCTATAGGTACTGGAGAACCAGCTCACCCAGAAGAAGCTCAAGAGTCCTGTGCACTTATTAGAGAAATTATACAATCACGTTTTGACTCTTTAACTGCTAAGAGCATTCGAATTCAATACGGTGGATCGATAAATGCTGCGAATGCTGCTGAATTTGCTAATTTTACAGATATTGATGGCCTACTGGTTGGGAGTGCATCATTGGAAGCAACTAATTTTGCGGAGATTTGTACTGCGTTTGTATAATAATACTTCAAATGGATAACATTAATCGCCATCTAATAGCTCTTTTTGGTGCTACCGCCTCTGGAAAAACATCTATTGCAGTTGAGATAGCAAAACATTATCCGATTGAAGTAATTTCTGCAGATTCTCGTCAAATTCGGAAAAAAATGTCTATAGGGACTGCTGCTCCAACTATTGATGAACTGAGTGCAGTTAGGCACCACTTAATTGCGATAGTAGAGCCTAATGATCCTTGGACTATTGAAGAATGGTTAAGAAGGGCCGCGATAGCAGCTAATGATATTTTTAGTCGAAACCACATTCCATTACTTCTTGCTGGAACAGGACAATACGCATGGTCTTTTCTAGATGGCATAAAAATTCCCTCTGTGCCTCCTGATTCAGAATTTCGATCAGATTTAGAAAAAATTGCAGAATTAGAAGGTGCAAATGTTTTGCATGAAAAACTCCGTCAAATAGACAATGCTTCTGCAGATAGAATTGATTACCGAAACATACGTCGTGTAATACGCGCCTTAGAAATAAACCATTTCACAGGCAGGCCTGTGCAACCTTTAATGAAGACTCCTCCTGATTTCTCATGGAATATTATCGGGTTAGATTGGGATCGTTCTGATTTATATGATCGTGCTGATAGACGTGCAGAATTGATGTATAAAATTGGTTTAATTGAAGAAACAAATAATTTAATTGAAGAATACGGTACTGAATTTGAAGCACTAAAATCGATAGGTTATGCTCAATCTAAAGATTACATTAATGGTCTTATTTCAAAAGAAAAAGCTATCGAATTGACTCAATTGGACACGCATAGACTTATTCGAATGCAAGATACTTGGTTCAGAAAAGATAACTTTGCAATTAAATGGGTTGAAGGGAATAATCCAAAATCTGTTCTCTCTGCTATTGAGCACATAGTGGGAAAGCACGTACGATAAAAGCATGACGAATATATCTTTTTGGAAAATGCATGGTGCGGGTAATGATTTTTTTGTTACTAACCCTGATGCCAACACATATGCAAAACATGATTGGTCACGACTGGCAGTCGAAATTTGCGACCGTCATCTCGGGGTAGGTGCTGATGGTATTATATTAGTCCTGCCTTCAGAAGTTGCTGATATGCGTATGCAGATAATTAACGCTGATGGTTCAGAGCCTGAGATGTGTGTAAATGGTATTAGATGTTTTGTGAAATATTGTCTCGATCAAAAACTTTGCGAAATTATCGACAGTTCTTTAACTGTTGAAACTTTGAGTGGAATAGTGGAGACAAAAGCTACTGTTGGTACTAATGGATTTGTAGAGTATGTACGTATTGAGCTTGCAGAACCAGACTTTGACCCTTTGAGCGTTGGAGTAGAAACTGATGGTATACCTCCAATTCAAGATATAGAGATTTGTATTGGTGATACTGACATGATTATAAATTCAGATTTGGTATCGATGGGTAATCCTCATGCTGTTAGTTTTATCGAAACTAAAGTGGCAGATTATGCTCTTACGTCGATTGGCCCATTAGTTGAAAATAATCAGCTTTTCGCAGATCGCACAAATTTTGAAATTGTAAATGTAATAGATCGATCTAATCTAACCGTTAGAGTATGGGAACGGGGTGTTGGTGAAACACTCGCTTGTGGATCAGGAGCCTGTGCTGTTGTAGCTGCTGCCCATACGAGAGGTTTTGTTGATAATCTAGTGGATGTAAAACTTCCGGGAGGAACCCTAAACATCGAATGGGATGGAGAAGGCGCAATTATTCTTACCGGTCCTGTAACAAAAGTATTCGAAGGAGGTTGGGAAGTATGACTCAAGAAATTGGATCTTCAATGTTGATTCGAAATACTCCTAAAAGTCAAAGTGACTGGAAGAAACTTATTGACTCGAAAGGAGTCACTTCTATTGATACTGATTTCGCACAGATGGCAATAGTTCAAGAAAAAGGCCAGTTAACTGTGCATTGGGGATTTGAAGATATAAATGTTATGCGAGAGCATTTTTTGCCAATGTTTGAAGAATTAAAACCTGAAATTGCTGATGCAGAGGTTGAATTTATTGCTTTGGATTTGGTTCAATTTCAAAATCGTGATTGGATTCAACCATTATTAAAAGATGCGAATTTTTATTTTTTTGCTGAATGGATGGAAATGGAACACCCTGGGTTAGATCCTGAAAGAATCCCTGATTTTCCTGATGATGTAATTATGCGTCAGGCTACGGATGATGATGTGGAAAAAATGTATTCAATTTGGATTGAATCATACGGCGATCTAACTGTGAGTCCTGCTACATTTGACTACTATCTTGAAAACCAAACTTGGATTGGAGCACTAGAGCATCGAGATGAAGTTATAGGTTTTGCAATAAATGGTCCTGTTAGTTCAGGATCAGGTGAAATTTTTGATGTTGCAGTTGATTCTAAATTTGATGATGAAGAATACAAATCGTTATTATTGTCAGCTGCTGTATATCAATTGACTACCCAAGATGCTAGACGTGCTTCAATAAAAGTACGACCAGATATTAAGAACGCACTACGTACTTGTGCTGATTTAGGTTTCCGCCCCGGTGTAGGTGGTTTAGAGTATCGTCGTTCTACTGACGAGGAATATAATCTTGCTAAACAACAAGAACGAAGTTCAGCCTCAGGTGTGAAAGCACGTTTTGGTGATTGGCGATAATTAGTGTGACCTTTTGAAAGGATATTTATGAAATTTGCTCAACGAGTTGAACAATTACCTCCGTATTTGTTTGCAGCTATTTCACGTCTAATTGAAGAAAAAAAAAGCCAAGGTGTTGATGTAATTTCTTTAGGTATAGGTGATCCTGATTTACCAACGCCTAATCATATTTTGGAAAGTTTGAATAAGTATTCTTTTGTACCTGAAAATCATCGATATCCAGAATCTGAAGGATTGCCAGAATTTAGAGAAGCCGTAGCTCGATGGTATTCTAATCGACATAATGTCATCCTTGATCCTTCCACAGAGATCGTTTCTTTAATTGGATCTAAAGAAGGGATCGCACATTTACCTTTATGCTTTATTGATCCTGGTGATATTTCTTTAATTACAGACCCTGGATATCCCGTATATGAAATTGCAACAATGTTTGCTGGAGGATCTTCAATACGTGTGCCATTAGAAGAAAAAAATGGATGGATGCCAGATTTAAAAACAATTGATAAAGATGTAATTAAAAAATCAAAAATTTTGTGGTTAAATTATCCTAACAATCCTACTGGTGCGGTAGCGACAAAAGCATTCTTTGAAGAAGCAATTGAATGGGCTCATTCGAATGATATCTTAATTGCACATGATCTTGCTTATGCCGATGTTACTTTTGATGATTACGTTGCACCATCAATTTTAGAAATTAATGGCGCAAAAGATGTTGCAATAGAATTTAACTCTCTTTCAAAGACATTTAATATGACTGGCTGGCGTATCGCTATGGCAGTAGGAAATGCCGATGTTATTGATGCATTGACACGGGTAAAGAGTAATATGGATAGCGGAGTACCTCAAGCGATACAACAAATGGCTATCACCGCGATGGATGACCCACGTGATAGTATTACCGTGCATAATAAGATTTATCAAATTCGACGGGATAAAGTTCTAAAAGTTTTACGCGACCTTGGACTACAAGTGGAGACCCCCAAAGCTTCCTTGTATGTGTGGGCAAAACTTCCCGAAGGTGAATCAAATTCTGGTGATTACGCTGCTCAACTTGTTGAAGAAACAGGTGTTGTAGTAACTCCTGGATCGTCATATGGAATCTCAGGAGAAGGGTATATCCGTATAAGTCTTACAATCTCTGATGAACGTTTAGATGAAGCTTTGTCGAGACTTTCTGAATTTGCATCAAGAAAATAATTGAAAGGAATTACTAATTCCCCGTAAGCGAAGGCATAAATCTCAATCAACGCTTAGTAATGAAGACAAATTCATTATTCAATCGAAGGGTCCTAAAGGGTCTTATAGTACTGCACAATTTCGAGAACGTGCATATATAGTTGGGGTTGACATCTTTGGTCAGGGTGGAATGCCTCTGAATGAATCACTAAGAGAATTAGCTAGACTTATTAGAACTGCTGGTGGTTCAGTAGTAGGAACAAGTATTCAGCGACGTCAAAAACCAGATCCAGCTACTTATGTTGGTTCAGGTAAATTAGAAGAAATTTCTAAAGCACGTAAATCCACGAAATACAATATGGTGGTATTCGATGAACCACTTAGCCCATCACAACAATTGAACGTTGAAAACTTATTAGAAGTGAAAGTGCTCGACAGATCAGCTTTGATTTTAGATATTTTTGCGAGCAGGGCCCATACTCGAGAAGCTTCTCTACAAGTTGAATTAGCTCAACATGAGTACCTATTACCTCGATTGAGAGGACAATGGCAACATTTAGAACGAACAGAAGGGGCTATTGGTACTCGTGGTCCTGGAGAAACTCAGCTGGAGACAGATCGTCGTTTAATCGGCTCTCGTATATCACGTCTAAAACAACAAATTGAGGCGGTAAGAAAACAACGTGCTCAACAGCGTAGCCGACGTAATCGATATGGTATGCCTAATATTGCACTTGTGGGTTATACAAATGCCGGTAAATCATCATTATTAAGATCATTGGCTGGTGCAGATGTACTAATAGCTGATGCCCCCTTCGCAACATTAGATCCTGTTACACGACGTATTGGATCTCCAAATGGTGAGTCTATATTGGTTACAGACACTGTGGGTTTTATGCAAAAGCTACCTACGCAATTGGTATCAGCATTTAGAGCGACATTAGAAGAATTAACTAATGCTGATCTTTTTTTGCATGTAGTTGATACAGAATCTAGTGCAATGAAATCTCAATATGAAACAGTTTTAGAGACATTAGGACAACTTGGCCTTTCCGATGTTCCGATAATTACCGTATTCAATAAAGCAGATCTTTTAGTTTATGAAGGAATAATCACGAATATCACCGAAGATGACTTGAGTCGATTACCAGTTCCACATTTGGACAATTTGAATGGAGATTATTATTTTATTTCTGCCACACAAAATTGGGGTATTGCCGGACTAAGAGCTCGTTTAATGCGTGAATTTTTCGGATCTTAGTCAACTACGTATTCTGATAGGCATTCTATTTGCTGTCGGGTGATTGATCCATTCTTGTCCACGATAGATTTCATTCAACATATTTCGAATTTCTTCAATAACTTGCGAATGTGAATAGATGACTCGTTTGCCAGCTTCTGGATTTTTACTTATTGCCAGCTCCACATCTTGAAACCATTTACCAAGCCTTTGTCCTAAATGTGTTTCTTGTGCATTTGAATATAGCTCTTCTATGGGTGGGTAAGATCCATAATCAATTAAACAACATAAGCGTATTATATTTGTTAAGAATTCACTTAATATAAGTGGGCTACTTTCAGGTTCATTAGACAAAGTCCATAGTCCTTGCGCAGTCGAGTTAATTTCAAGCCATAGTGAACGAGTTGCTCGCTCTAGACCTTCTACAGGTATCATTTTTGCTTTTGTAATCAATGATTCATGTCTTTGTAAATTATCAGAAATTATTGATGATCCTAAAAGATGCCAACGCGTTTCCATCTCACTACGACCAACTCTTTCGAGCGTATTTTCTAGATGTTCTAAAGTAAAAATTAAGAGTGATATATCTAAATTAGAATTCTGATCGTGATGTTCTTCTACGACTATGGCCGTCCTTAACAATTTCGTGCTAAGGGGTCGTGGTAAAGATTGTACAGTGTCCCGATCGATAATTAACCAAACGATTGAACTTTCGGGTGCTATGGATAAATTCCATTTTTCTCCAGGCGAAACAGCAAAAAGCGATATACGCTCACTAGATTCTACCCATGGTGTTTGATTGATGAATTCTTTTCCCCATGTGTCTAATAATTCATTATGCTGCTCTAAATTAAGTAACATCTTAGTCTGACAATTGTCCTATTTCATTCAAGGCTGCTTTTACCTCTTCAGCACTATGAAACATAATTCCCTCACGAAGTGCATCAAAGCCATCTACAACATCATCACTGATGTCATTTGCGTAGCATATATCAAGGAAATCTGAACGTGTTGCTTCAGATGTAAATTTAAAAATGTGTGATGCAATTTCTTCAAAATCACTCCAAGGTGCAGGCATATTCCCTCCAGTATAATTAGTAATAACATTTAAATTTGCTGTAACATAAATTAGCAGTGCATTTCAATGCGCACCAGTAAATCATATTTAGCTCGCAATCGAGTATCCAAAAAGATCATGTGAAGAACAAGGACTTTAGTGGGGTATATGGCTTAAAATATTCGTCGATGATGAATTTTTTCTGGGGACGATATTTTGCTCTTAAGCAAGCACGCGAACAATGGCTGTTAACATTAGTTACTGCCATTGGTGTTCTGATTTCTGCAGCATTGCTTGCTGCTGTACCAATTTATTCAAACACAATGTCTGATTTGGGTCTTAGGTTTCGACTGGAAAAAGATCTTGTAGCTCCAATTGATCGTGTCTCGTATATAACCGTAGAAGGATTTTCACTTGGTGATAGAAGCGATATAAAGTATCGCGATGCATTGGAGAAAGTCACCACTCAGCGAATGTCATATTTAAGCGAAGAAACATTTGTTGAGATACGTTCGAATAGACTGATTGCCTCTTTATTCGTAGAAAATAATAATATTTCTGAAAGCAAAACATTATTTCCAATCGAGAAAGAATTCTTAAAGCAAGATTCGTGGAATGCTTTTCTAATATGGCCATCCGATTTTGAAAATCATGTGAACATTGTCGATGGACGTTTACCTATTAATGACAGTAAAAATTTAGAAGTTGTGTTGCCTGATGGATTTCAATCACATATACGATTAAATGATAAAATTCTACTTAATCTCCCAAAACATGATGACTGTCAAAATTTAGAGAAATCTCAAGATGCGCAAATCGCACAAGATGAACAGACATGCAGGCCAACTTTGAATTTAAGTGGTCATTTTGTGGCTTCTGTTGTTGGATTTATTAAACCAAATGATCCAGATGACCTACGTTGGCAATTTGCTCAACTTCGTGAATCTTCTGGAGATTGGGACGTACCAGCCAACCTAGTCAATCCTCGTTCAGATGCATATTCAGCTCGAGACGCTGATTATGGTACTACACGTGTCACTGAAAGTTTTGGCGGGATGCCGCTACTAATAAACCAATACCATCTTGAAAATATTTTGGCATTGGACGTACCAGATCTTACAGTTCGAGAACGAATAGGCATTATCCCTAACGTTAAAGATATTAGTATTTCTAATGTCTCACGGATAATTGATGATTTTTCAGGTTGGACAAGTGATGTTAATAAGCAATTGGGGCTGGTGGCAGTTACTACCAGCAAATTAGATTCTGCTTTAGAAAAATATAGAAACACGCAATCTTTTTCAAAAATTCCATTATTTCTGATTTTATTGCAAGTAGTTGGAATTGTTTTTTTCTACTTAGTCGTTGTTTCAAAACTTTTTCAAGATCGTCAATTTAACGAAATACAATTATATGTGACTCGTGGTGCGAATAATTTTCAAATAGTTGGCTTAGGATTTGTAAGTGCGTTACTACTTATTTTACCTGCAATTTTTTTAGGGCCTTTAATAGCTGATCAAGCAATTGCATTTCTAGGTTTTGCACCACAATTTAATGTTATTAGTGATGGTGATTTGCTCCCAACTATTATTGAATTTGATTCATTCCTATTCTCAACTGGTGGAGCAATATTAGGTTTTATCGCACTTTTAGTCCCGGCAGTTTTGTTAACAACGAGTAATGTACTACGCTCGAGAATAGATAAAACTCGACCTTCACAAAAAAATATTCTTCAAAAATATTACATTGATATGTTGTTTGTATTGCTTGCTATTTTATTGATTTGGCAATTAAATCAAAGGCAAACAATATTTGATCCTGACTCTGTAGGAGGTTGGTCAGCAGATCCTATTTTGTTATTTACCCCCTTTGTTATTACTTTAGCTGTCGCAAGCTTATTGCTCCGATTTTATCCTCCACTACTGAAAATTCTCATCAAACCATTAATGTTGTTCAAAGGAGTAATTATTCCCATAGGATTGAACAGGACTACAAGAGATCCTGGGTTATATGCACGTTTGATGTTGCTACTGGTAATGGCAATTGCTGTAGGTACATTTGCAGCATCTTATGGACCTACAGTTGAGAAATCCTATATTGAACGGATTCGTTATGATAATGGAGTCCAATTTCGAGCAACTGTAAAGGATCCTTCACATTGGAAAAAAACTAATATATTGAATGAAATTCGCTCTATTGATGGAGTGAGAGATGCAACATTGATCCATAGAGGTGACATGCTGACTCCATGGGGTGCCGAAATTCCCTTTCTAGCAATTGATGTGAATCAGGTAAAAGAATCGATGCAATTTCGTGATGATTTTGGCAACGAAGAGTTTTCCATGAATTATTTATTAGGACTTCTTGAATCTGAGGTCCCTCCGGGAGGAGGTTTACTTTTGCCTCCTCAAACAAAAGAAATACGAATATCAGTTTTTACTGAAGGACTCTCTGAAAATGGGGTCCGTCAATATATACGTGCTATATACCAAGATAGTGAGGGTAATTTTGAATTGGCAAGTCTATCCAGTCCTCGCGGAGGTATAGGGTGGAAGAAAATTACTGGTTCTGTACCAACAAATTTAATTCCCCCTCTAAAATTACTTAGTCTAAGGATTGCCGATCAGCGTACTCCTGAACTTCGAACTAGTGGATCTTTATATTTTGATGACATTATGGCAGTGGATAAAAATGATAATGCGTTCGTGATAGAAAATTTTGAAGGATCACGTGGATGGGTTATGTATGGTGCGCGTGCACAGGAAGAAAGCTTTTCAATTACATCGGATAGATATCGTAGCTACAATCATGCAGCAAGATGGAATTGGAATCATGCTATTGTTCCATCAGAGCGAGTGATCGCACCAGCGGATCCAATGGTACCTCTAGCAGTTATTATGAATGACAAAGCTCTGGGGTCATTTCGTGCATCGGTTAATACGATTTCAGAAACGAATATCGATGATGTACTTTTACCTTTGAATATTCGTGCTGAAGCCAATATGTTTCCAACAATGGACCCTGAAAAAGGATTTGTCCTCATTAATTATGATCATCTTCGGACAGCTGGTGCTGCATTAGGCGACCTTGAAGTTATTGGGCAGAATGAAATATGGATCCAATTTGATTCGGATACTTCTATTAGTGATCAGGAATCAATAATTACCTTGTTACGTGAAAATGACTCTCTGATTCCTTTCGAATATGCGTATGAACCATATTTATTAAGTAGTCGACTGGAAGAAGCTCGATCTGATCCTACGTTACATGCATCTGGTAGTGGAATTTTATCAGTGGCATTTTCTGCAGTATTGTTGCTGGCGTTTCTTGCGTTTGCAGTTACTATTCTTGTGAGTACTTACTCTCGAATGATTGAATTTGCTTCATTGCGAGCAATAGGTTTTTCACCTGTACAGATACTGAAATCAATGTTGATTGAATGGGGTGCTATTTTTACTATTGGCATAGGTGCAGGAATTTTATTAGGACGTCAAATAGCAAATATTATGTTGTCATTTCTATCTGTAACTGACACAGGTGCTCGTGTCTTGCCTCCGTACATAGTCGAAACTGATTGGACAACATTAATTAGTGGGATTGTCATTCTTTGTATATTGTCTGCCATCTCATTATTGCTTATTTGGGGCTCTGTGGCGAAGAAACCAATAGTTGAAGCTCTAAGGGAGGGTAATACGTAAGATACCTTTTGGAGAACCGCTTTCTATTTTAACACTAATTCGATCTCCAATTGCTAATGTTTCATTGTTTTCGATGATAAAAAATTTACCAGGCCCTAGATATTCGATTGTACTTTCACGTCCATTACTGGTGAAGAATATTTTTTGGGGTGTTTTGTCTCTAGAAATTTCTGTTAACGTTCCGCTTGTAAAGATTTCACCGGTGATAGCTCCTGTTTCAAACCCAGTAAAGCCAGCCTCTGAATTAGGCGTTCCGATAGGAGGAGAATCAGAAGATAAAGGATTTTCGATAAATAAGGATTTGATTTGAGGTGAACTTAGAGATGCTCCAACTTGCATTCCTAATACAGCACTTATGATAACTAAAGATAATGTTACGCCTAGATATAAGATTAATTTTGTCCGAAGAGCACTCATCATTCTTCTTTTTCCTTAAAAAAAACAACACCATTGATTACTTTTTCAGCGTAGTAACGTTCACCACCTACTACAACTTGCATTCCTTCTTGAAGTTGAAGGAGATCATTTAATGGTTCTAAATGTTGAATACTAATCCCTTGTAAAGAAAATTCGACGATTTGCAGGGCTATATTTGTGGAGTTAGTTCCTTTTTGGTTTTCATTGACGATCTGCTCAGTTTTCAATGACACAATATTATTTTCGATTTTTGCGATCGTTCCAGAATAAAAAGTATTTTGATTTTCTGTTGTAACTGGTTTTTCAACTATTACTTTTATTTGTTCTTGTTGAGGTTGGTATTTATAGAAAAAACCTGCAGAAAATGAGATCACCAATAGAATTAGTGATAGTAAAAATATGTTTAGAACATTGCGCGAAGTTGCCACTGACAGCTAATTACCTAACTGGGTTTCATATCCTAAGGATAATATTTCCTCCACATATTCTGATACCCAACCAGGATGTGGGATACGAATTTTTCGTTTTCTAAATTCGCTATGATAGCTTAGATACTCTGATTCGAGTCTATCGCGCCAGGCAATCTCATCTTTGTATGTATTTGGATCGACATCCTCTAATCTTTTTTCTAAATTGTTAGTTCCTAGATCTATGTCATCTCTCCATAGATCAGATAGATAATCTAATGCATCTTCTAGATCTCGACGGCAATCTATAATATAGGCTTCAAGTAATTGATCAGCATCTGCCTTCATCCCGGGGACGTTTTCTTCATTTGCACATACCTCACACAGGGTAATCAATTTTCTTGCTTCACATTCATTGCCACGTGGACACTCTCTATGTCTAGGTGCATAAGAGTTAAGGCTAGTCCGCCTAGAATAAGAAACTACTAATTCTGCATAACCTAATGAACATCTCGGACAGGTTAGCGTGTCAGAAAAGATTTGATTAATTGTTGATTCCCAATTGATTTGCATTTAGTCCTCAGTGTGAGTTCTTTCCAATTGGAATCCACCAGATTGTCCGGGCATTTCCTCAATTTCGACAGCAATTAAGTTGATATTAGTTTGTCCGTGGTTAAGTAATTCTTTATCTATTTGAGTGCATATCCATTCAGCTAATAGCTCTGCAGTGGAATTTTCAATAGGCAACACAGCAACATCACTTTGAGGGAGTTGGTAAACACGATTGCCGAAAGATAAATGCCATGTCTCCTGTTCAAGCGTACTTGATAGCAGGTTCGATTTTGCTTGTAGAAGGAATTTATGATCTAACCGATCGCAGATATCACGTGTAATTCCTTTAATTTTTGAAAAATCAATTACCCAAAAATCATTTGAAAGTGTGCCTTCTACTTTTACGCTCACAGAATAATTATGACCATGTAAAGGCTCCAATTCATTGCCTAAAGTGGCCATGTGTGCAGATGCAAATTTCAAACGTACGCCACTTACTGTTACATGGCGTTTATTCATAGCGAGCCCTCTATATACTTGACATAACTAAATTGCCATTGTTTGGAAGAGTTCTTCTACAGATTTTTGAGTAGCTCCAGTGCGTTCTCGCGCAAGGTCTAAACGTTCGTGTGCAGGGATGCTATCTTCTTTTTTGTAGATTACGCCAACTGGTATACGACTATCTCGTGCTAGTCGATATGCTGCATCAATGTCACCAGCATCATGTCCTTCTTCTATAGGGTAGGCCATTGGTAGTATGCCTTCTTTTTCATTACCTTTTAATGCTGCGTAAGTATCATTATATGTTGTACAAGGTGATTGTACGTGTACTATTGAGAATCCTGGATATTCCATGGCTTCTAAGATCATTTGTTGCATTGCTTTTACTTGTGTTGAGAGCGTTGAAGCAAGGAATGAAACTCCTGCTGCTAAATAAGTTTCAAAAGGTCTACTTGGATCATCTAATTTACCATAGGGAGTTGTAGAAGTTACCACCTCTATCTCTGTGGTGGGGGATGCTTGTCCTTTCGTAAGTCCATACACTCCATTATCCATAACAACAACTGTTACATCTAAATTCCTTTTGGCTTGAGGACCAATGTGCTCACCGCCAATACTTAAAAAATCACCATCACCAGATACAATTAATACATTTAAGTCTGGTCTGTTAGATTTTAACCCATAAGCAATGGGTAAAGTTCTACCATGAATACCATGGATTCCAAAAGGCTGAGGTCCTTCTTGTAAATGTACAAGATTTCCAGAGCAACCAATGCCTGCAACAATTACTGAATTTTCTATGGGTTGTGACAAAGTAGCAGATCTGTCAGTGAGTGCACCTTCAATGGCACGTTTGACACCAAAATCACCACATCCTGGACACCACTTAAAATCATACTCAGGATTTCGCTTACTCATGAAACCAACAACCTTCCAGCACGTTCCTGAACAATCTCAGCTATACGTGCTTCTAATACATTTTCTTTGAATGGCAGACCTGTGTATTGCGTAATGGGTTCAGCTTTAATTCCCTTAGCCCTTAAGATTTGTGCTAATTGTCCTAAGTAGCTCAATTCAGGGACTAAAACTAAATCTTTCGAAAGTAATTCATCAAGTAAGGCACTGGGTAAAGGATTTAAGTACATTGTGTAATACCATGCAATGTCTTCACCTTTAGAACGAAGTGATTGGAATGCAGCGTATGTTGGCCCTTTAGAACTGCCCCAAGGAAGTAGTGCTATAGAAGAATCAGTATTTTCAGATTCATAATGACCATCCATTAGCAATTCTAATTTTTTGAATCTTCTCTCTGTCATACGAATATGAACATCGGGTAAATGTGTAGTATCTCCTTGTTCATCATGTTCAGAGCCGTTTGCTACATAAGCTCCAGGTCCTCCTGGTACAGGGAAAGGTGAAACAGCATCACCTTTATACCGTTCATTCCCTTCAGAGCCATCAGATACAGATCTGTTCTCAACAACGAGTTTCGACATATCGGGCTTGAGTATATCTTGTTGGCGTTCAGCAATGGATGCTTCTGATAGCAAAATAACTGGTCCTTGATATCTTTCAGACCAATTGACAGCATCAGCTGCTGCCCAAAATGCCTCTTCTATTGTTCCAGGAGCTATAACAGGCACACTCATATCTCCATGGCCAGGGTTGATTGCTACAATCAAATCTGACTGTTCAGTTTTCGTAGGTAATCCAGTGGCAGGTCCACCACGTTGAATATTTGCTACTACTAACGGTATTTCTGCCATCCATGCTAAACCTAATCCTTCGCCCATGAGACTTAATCCTGGACCTGCAGTCGAAGTCATAACTTTCTTCCCAGAAAAACCTGCTCCTATTAATGAGGCTATGGATTCTATTTCTGAACTTGCTTGACCAACAAATT
>JAKUNM010000014.1:13000-31698 GCA_022451865.1 Dehalococcoidia bacterium | reverse complement strand
TGATTGCAACAAATTTACGTGTTGGTTTAATTGCTCTAATATTTGTTCCCTTTGTAGGTGTTCAGGCAGGATTCGTGTCACTTAAGTTAAGGCCTATATGGTTACGTATTCAAGAATTACAAGGTGAAATGGCGAATGTTCTTCAAGAGAACTTAAGTGGTCAACGAGTGGTTAAAGCTTTTTCCCGTGCACAATTTGAGCAGCAAAAATTTGATGAAAAAGTCCAAAAACTTTTCAATGAATCTTACCGAACTGCAAAATTCCAAGCTTTTAATGAGCCTTTTTTACAAGGTATGTGGCTATTGTCTTTGGCTGTTGTTTTTTGGTTAGGTGTTATAGAAATTCGTGCTGGAAATATGACTGTAGGTGAATTAACTGCTTTCCAATTATATTTAACACTAATGCAAGTACCGGTTCGTAGTCTTGGTTTTATAATTAATATATATGCTCGAGCACATTCTGCAGGAACTCGTGTATTTGCAATTCTTGATCTTCCTTCCCCTGTAGAAGAAGTACCTGATGCTAAAGAACTTAGAGTAAGCCGAGGTAATGTTAGATTTAATAATGTCTCTTTTGAATATGATGAAGATCAAGGTGTTCTTAAGAATGTAGATATTGATGCGAAACCAGGACAAACGATTGCATTACTTGGTCCTACAGGATCAGGAAAGACTTCGATTGTTAATTTAATTCCAAGATTTTATGATCCGAATAGTGGTCAAATTACTATAGACGATCAAAATATACGCGATATCACTCTTGATTCGCTACGTAAATCGATAGGTATAGTTCAGCAAGATGTGTTCCTTTTTATTGCAAGCATAAAAGATAATATTCGGTACGGTCGCCCGGATGCTACAGATGAAGAAGTAATTGCAGCTGCTAAGGCTGCCTGTATTCATGATTTTATTATGACTCAGCCGGACGGTTACGACACATGGGTAGGTGAGCGTGGGTCAACTTTGTCTGGTGGTCAACGTCAAAGAGTAGCCATTGCTCGTGCATTGTTACTCGATCCAGCAATATTAATTTTGGATGATTCAACTGCCGCAGTTGATATGAGAACGGAATTTCGTATTCAGGAAGCTTTGCAAACTGTTATGAAAGGCAGGACAACTTTTGTCATCGCTCAAAGATTAAGAACGGTTATGGAAGCAGATCAAATTTTAGTTATGAGAGATGGCAGAATTGTCGAACAAGGTACGCATCAGACCTTATTGGAAGGTATGGGTTTTTATAGAGAAATATACGATCTCGAATTACGGGATCAGGAAGAATCTGCCATGGTTTTAGAAGATGAAACGAGGATCAGCTAATGGCTTATTGGGCTGGTGGCGGTGCAGGTGGTTGGAGCCAGGGTAACACACCTAATCAGAGACGTGGTCGTGGTTCACAGGTTGATATGATCAACCGTCGAGGTATTGATGGTTGGGATTATGATGAACTTGGAAAAGTATATGATTTGGGGTTAATTAAACGCCTTCTACCATTTATTACTCCGCATAAATGGAAAGCTTTGGGCGCAATTATTTCAATGATTATTTTTTCAGCGGCATCTTATGCCCCACCATTTATTATGGCTTTAGCAATCGAACGTATTGGAAGCGCAATAATCGAAGGTACTCCAGAGTCTTTAGATCGTGCAGTTGCAGATACGCAATTCTTTGGAATTGTAGTGGTAGTACTTGCTGTTGTTATGTTTTTTGCTGCAATGGCACAAAGATTATTCACTGGCTATATTGGCCATCATATGTTGCGTGATTTGCGTAGCGATATGTTTGCTCACTTAAATAAGCTTTCGCTTAGTTTTTATGATAGGGAAGAAGTTGGACGTTTAATGTCCAGAGTTACCAGTGATGTCGTTACCCTTCAAGAACTTATGACATCAGGATTTTTGAATGTTTTAGCGGATATTATTGGCCTGATTATTATTATAGTTTTAGTTGCTGCACTCGATCCTGTATTAGCTATTCTGGCTCTAATTGTTGTTCCTATTTTGTTTTTCTTTATGTTGTTTTGGCAAAAATTTGCTGCTAGAGCTTTTATTCGAGTTCGCCAAGCAATAGCTATAGTTAATGCAAATATTAATGAGAACGTTTCAGGTGTTCGCGTAGTACAATCGATGGTCCGAGAACCAAAGAATTTTGATGATTTTGAAAAATTAAATAATCAAAATAAAGTTATGAATCTAAAAGCTGCAGAACTACAGGCATCTGTGATGCCTGTAGTTGAAATATTATCTGCAACTGCGACTTGTTTAGTTTTATTTGTCATAGGTTACAGAGCTTTTAATGGTGTTATAGATGCGCCAGCAGCAGCTGGATTAGCATTAGGTTTTACACTTTATATCCAACGTTTTTTCAATCCAGTCCGTGACATTGTTTTGCAATATACCATGTTACAGAGAGCAATGGCTGGAGCACACAGAATTTTTGAAGTACTCGATACTCAACCTGAAATTATCGATCCTCCCGAAGCTATTGTATTAGCTGATATCGAGGGGAGAGTTGATTTTTGTGATGTAGATTTCAGTTATATTGTAGGTATTCCAGTTCTTGAAAAATTTGATTTGCATGTTTCTGCAGGCGAAACTATTGCTCTTGTAGGTCATACAGGTGCTGGAAAAACTTCTGTAACTGCCTTAGTGAACCGTTCCTATGACATACAACAAGGTGAAATTTTGATTGATGGTCATGACCTTCGTTCTATTCAAAGAGCTTCCTTAACGTCTCGAATGAGTGTGGTTTTACAAGAGCCATATTTATTTTCAGGAAGTATACGAGACAATATTCGTTATGGGCGATTAGATGCCACTGACGAGGAAGTTGAGATTGCTGCGAAGGCTGTTGGAGCTGATGAATTTATTTCTCAATTACCTGAAGATTATTCGACTCTTTTGCATGAGCGTGGTCGTAATGTATCAGTTGGCCAGCGTCAGCTTATTGCTTTTGCAAGGGCTTTAGTTGCAGATCCTCGAATATTAATCCTTGATGAAGCAACTGCAAACGTTGATACGCAAACAGAAAAACTTATACAGCGTGCATTGGAAACAATGTTGCAAGGTAGAACATCTTTTGTGATAGCGCATAGGCTTTCTACAATTCGTAATGCTGATCGTATTGTTATGATGCAATCAGGTAAAATTGTAGAAATTGGTAATCATGATGAATTAATGCAACTTGATGGTGCATATGCTGATCTCTACAAGATGACATTTGCGAATGCTCATTGACACAATAAATGGGAAGAGTGATGAATATAAAATTGCTTTTTTTCCGATAAAGTTATTTTTGTTAGAAGTGGCTAAAAATAAGAAAGTAGCTAAGCAGATATGGTAGAAAAAAATATTGATTCTAAATTGTTTGACTTGATTGCACCAGCGAGTATTGCCTACTGGAGTTTACTAGGTATCGAAGTTGAAAGTGCAGTGCAAGGTGATATTCGATTAGGGCTCTCAATGCGCCCTGAATTGGGCACACGTTTGCCAGAAATAATACATGGTGGTGCTATTGGTTCTCTTATAGATGCAGCTGCAGGTGCGATGACTTCAACATTGAAGCAAGAAGATGATGCTACTTGGGTTGGTCAAGCTACTATTGATCTAAATGTTACATTTTTAGGCCCGGCAAAAGGTCATATTGTAGCTAAGCCTATTCTTCTAAGACAAAGCCGTGCATTCTCTTTTGTCCAGGTTGATGTGAAAGATGAACAGGATCGATTGGTTGCAGTAGGACGAGTTACCTATTCGATTATACGTGCAAAATAATTCTAAATATCGATTGCCTAAATTAAATGTTGTTGTAATTCATTGTTATTCGGTTCGATGCCCATGTGTTCATACGCATATCTAGTGAGGGTCCGTCCTCTCGGAGTGCGATGTATGAATCCTAGTTTTAGTAAGTAAGGCTCGTAAACGTCCATTATGGTATCGGACTCTTCAGATATGGCTGCTGATAATGTATCTAGACCAACAGGTCCACCGTTAAAACGCTCTGCCATGACTTTAATTAGTTCTCTGTCCATTTGATCGAGTCCTAGGTTGTCTATCTCTAATTGTGCGAGAGATGCAATGGCAATTTCGGCAGTAATATTCCCATCTGATTTTACTTCTGCATAATCTCGTACTCTTCTTAATAGTCGATTTGCGACACGTGCTGTTCCTCTCGATCTTTTGGCGATTTCGATCACCCCAGCATCATCAATTCTACAATTTAGTACATTGGCAGATCTGTTTATAATTTTGGACAAAGCTGATTCATCATAAAAATCTAAACGATATGCTGAACCGAATCGATCACGTAAAGGCTGTGATATTAGTGCATATCGTGTCGTGGCTCCAATAAGCGTAAATGAGTTGAGCTTGAGTCGAACATCTCGTGCCTTTGGTCCTTTGCCTAAAATGAGGTCTACAGCAAAATCTTCCATGGCAGGATAGAGTACTTCTTCGACAGATAAAGGCAGACGATGGATCTCATCTATGAACAACAGATCTCCAGGCTGAAGGCTTGTAAGTAGTGAAGCAAGATCTCCTGTTCTTTCTATTGCAGGTCCTGATGTGATGCGAATCGAGACACCCATTTCTGAAGCAAGGATCATTGCTAATGTTGTTTTCCCTAATCCTGGTGGTCCATGAAATAGCACATGATCTAACGCTTCCTCTCTTTTTTTCGCTGCTGCAATTGAAATTTTTAAGCTTTCCTTAATTCTTTCTTGTCCGAAATAATCTGAAAGATTTCTTGGCCTGAGAGTTTGTTCAGAATGATCCTCTTCCGTATGACTTGATGATAAAGGGCCTAAACGTTGACTCATGATGTCCTCCACAGCAATGTTATTTTGTATTACTGTAAATAGTCTAGGAAAGTTTTGTATTTATTGTCGTTCTCATAGTCGAAGGTATCAAGAACAATGTTTCAATCTTTACAAAGCAATATAAAAATAAATGTTCGCTTAATGACGGAATTCGACTTAGATCATGTCCGAAATATTGAACATGAAGCCTATGATACTGATTTCTGGTCACGTAGAACGTTTGAAGAAGAATTGGTGAATGGATTTTCCGAATACCTGGTCGCGGAAATAATTGATGATGAACAACAAAATCAAATATTAGGATTTGCAGGTGTTTGGTTTATGAAAGATCAATTACATTTAGTCACGTTAGCTGTTTTACCTTCGTTTCAAAAAATTGGCATTGGTTCGATATTACTAATTAATTGTTTTGGATTAGCAACATCAGCAGATATGCAGTCAATAGTTCTTGAGGTTAGAAAATCCAATTTTGCTGCACAAAATTTATATAAGAGGTTTGGATTTAAAAAAATTGGGGAATTGCCGAGGTACTATCGTGATAATGACGAGGATGCAATTGTTATGCTCTCCTCGCCGCTCGATAGTTTGGTAATGAAATCTTTGTTACGGGAGTGGCATCTGATTTTTTGCCTGTAAAAATGTACTTTACTCCGACGTTTCTTCAGTACTTTTTTCCACTACAGTCTCATCATCATCATCATCATCTTCTTCTACTGCCAGAGTGTCATGAATGTACACCAAATATCTTTCATTTCGTTCTACGAGTATAGTCAATCGACCTTCTGATTCTTCATTTGTAATCCAATTTGGGAGTTGTGCACCATGTCCAGAAACAAGATGAGTATTCGATGGTTGTAGTGCAAAAAGACGTTGGTCAATTTCTAAATAAAATGGGACATCGTTATCCCATTCATTTAAATTGAGTACTAATACATCTACTCCACCTGTAGAAAGGATATTTAAATCATTAAACGTAATATCTAATGTTTTCGTTTCAGAATTAAAATTCAACGTGTCTACTCTACTTTCAGTGATATTTGTCATTGTGCACTTTCGCTATTACAGAGCTATGATACTTCTTATATTAGATTCCGAACAGTGTTCTTATTTGAATAAATTTATTTTTTTGCTGCACTTTCTATCGCGTTACGAAATATCTCGTATTGTCCACTATTACTGAAAGGGATTCCATTGATCAAAAAGCTAGGAGTAGATGAAAAACCTAATCTGAGTGCATTTTCACTCATATTTATTACAAGCTCTCTTTTTTCTGGGGAATTCAAACATGAATCAAATTGTGTTACATCAAAATTAGGGTAATTATTTTCTAATTCTCGTGCGTACTTTTTCAGATTTGTAGTAGAAAATGTTGATTTATTATTGGGATTTTGTTTAAAAAATAGCAAATCACTGTAGTCCCAATAATGTCCCTGTTCTAGTGCACACTCCGCTGCAGTTGCAGCTAATATTGATTCTGGACCCAGGAATGCAAGGTGTCGGAATTCTAATGTGGCGATTCCAGTAGAAACAAAATCTTCTATTATTCTCGGTGCTATGTCATCGTGAAAACTTTTACAATGTGAGCATTGAAAATCGCCGAATTCAATTATTCTTACTGGTGCTCCAGCTATTCCTAGCACTCGACCTTCGACATTCGTATATGTCTTTGCTTTGTATGTTTCTTCGGTTGTCCCACTTATACTGAAAATTATGACGGCAACTATAAAACTGACAATTGCTACAAAAGTAATGATTATGGGGATCCCTCCCCAAGAATTAATTGCTCCTCTCCATCGCGTCATATAATGGCCTTTCGTATGATATGTGTCCAATTAATTGCACTTGAAAAATTTGATAAAGCAAATTTTATATTTCTATAGGTTCTACTTCTACTGATTCGATATCGATCTCACCTGGTTCACGTGTAAAAGTAAAATTATCATCTAAATAGTCGACATTAATTTGATCTCCCTCTGAAAATTCTCCAGATAATACTCGCTTTGCAAGAGGATTTTCAATCCGTCTTTCAATAATTCTTCTTAAAGGTCTGGCTCCAAAATTTGGATCATAACCTTCTCGAACGAGTTCACTTTTTGCTATTTCAGATATTGCGAACGTTACACTTCTTTCTAATAATCGTACTTTCACCTCATCTATTATGAGGTCAGCAATTTTTGCTATTTCTGGCTCTGTTAGTGGTTCAAAGACAACTATATCGTCAATGCGATTAATAAATTCTGGTCGAAAGGCACTTTTGAGAGCATTCTCGATTGAAAGAACCATAGAGTCATGGTCACTATCTGATGTTGTACGTCGAAATCCTATGCTTTCCTGGCGTTGTGATGTCCCCAAATTGGAGGTGAGAATAATTACTGTGTTTCGAAAATTTACAGTACGTCCGCGTGCATCGGTTAATCGACCATCATCCATTACTTGCAGTAGCGTATTGAAAATATCAGGGTGTGCTTTTTCAATTTCATCAAATAGTATGACTTGATAAGGTCTTCTTCTTACAGACTCTGTCAATTCACCTGCCTGATCGTACCCTACATACCCAGGAGGTGCTCCTATGAGACGTGAGATTGTATGAGACTCTTGATATTCCGACATATCAAGTCGTATCAATGCTTCTGGATCATCGAAAAGATATTCTGCCAGTGCTTTTGCTAAGTAAGTTTTGCCTACACCAGTTGGACCAACAAAGACGAAGGAACCTATGGGTCGACTAGGATCCTTCAATCCACTTCTAGCTCTTCGAATAGCATCAGACAAGACAGAAATTGCTCTGTCTTGTCCTATAATTTTTTCATGTAAAGCCTGCTCCATTTGAATTAACTTTGATGCTTCTTCTTCTAGCATTTTCGTAACAGGGATTCCTGTCATTTGAGCTACTAATGTAGCAATATCTGATTCTCTAACATTATCTGAAACACCTTTTTGGAATTTCCAATCATCTCTTTGTTTTGTATAGTCACTTTGCAGATTAAGTAATTCTTGTTTCAACTGTGCAGCCTCTTCAAAATCTTCACGATGTGCGGCGCTATCAAGTCGATGATTTATTTCATCAACTTGATATTTCAAGTTGCGTAACTCAGGCGACATGGATTCATTCTGAATGACTAATCTCGATGATGCTTCATCAATCAGATCAATAGCCTTATCAGGGAGATGTCTTTCCGTGATGTAGCGCTGACTAAGATATACAGCACTTTGGATAGCCTCATCCTTTATTTGAAGGCCATGGTGCTCTTCATATTTTGATCGTATACCCGTTAATATTGCCACGGCATCTTCTGCTGATGGTTCTTCTACATAGACTGGTGAAAATCTTCTTTCTAGTGCAGGATCTTCTTCAATGTTTTTTCTATATTCATCTAATGTTGTTGCGCCAATTACTCTTAATTCTCCTCTTGCGAGAGCAGGTTTCATCATATTACTAGCGTCTATTGCTCCATCTGCTCCACCAGCTCCAACTACTTGATGTAGTTCATCGATAAAAAGAATAATTTCTCCTCCTGATTCTTTAACCTCTCTCATTACTCCTTGTAGGCGCTCTTCAAATTCACCGCGAAATTTTGAACCTGCTATTAATTGTCCGATATCAAGTGACATAATTTTTTTATCACGAAGTCTATCAGGCACATCACCCTCTACTATTCTTTGTGCAAGTCCTTCAACGATTGCAGTTTTTCCAACTCCAGCCTCACCAATCAATGCAGGGTTGTTTTTTGTTCTTCTATTAAGAACTTGCATAAGTCGGTCGACTTCAACCGCTCTGCCTATTACTGGGTCTAATTGTCCAGTACGTGCTAATTCAGTCAGATCAATACTAAATCTTGCTAAAGCTTGATAATTTGATTCTGCAGTTGGTGAATCGACTCTAGCCGAACCACGAATATCGCGTAATGCTTGGTAAATTCGCTCTTTTGTGATTTCAAATTCGTTAAGAATTTTTGCTGAGTCTCCTTCACGTTCATCTGCAATAGCTATCAATAAATGTTCCACACCGACATATTCATCTTGCAGTCGTTCTGCTTCTGCATTTGCTCGTTCTAGTAACCCAACCACACGTGGTGTTGTATATATTTGAACAACATCGCCACCTAATTTGGGTACAATCTCCAATTGTTTTTTAATTGCAACGCCAAGTAATTCAGGGTTAATACCTGTTTTTTGTAAGATCTCTTGTGCTAATCCATCCTTTAGTTGCACTAGGGACAGGAATACATGCTCTACATCCCACTGCGGGTGTCGTGTTTGACGTACCATTTCTTGAGATGCCTGTAATACCTCTTGCGCTTGTTCTGTGAATCTGTCTTGGCGCATCATTTTTGTATTCCTTTCAACAATACTGAATATTTGTTCACTGCAATTGTCTTCTAAGACGTCTATTTTCTTTATCTTTTTTGTTAATTTCAGTTTGTAATTGCTCGATTTGTGCACTTAGACGCATGATGACATCAACTCCTGCAAGGTTGATACCTAAGTCATTTACAAGTCTGGTCACTGTTCGTAATTTGGCGACATCTGCATGTGAGAAAAGGCGTGTATTCCCAGCGGTACGATATGGTTGCACTAATCCAATGCGTTCATATGATCGAATAGTTTGTTGGTGTAATCCTATCATTTGGGAGACAATTGAAATCTGGAACACCGGTTCATTTGATGAAATATAATTAGTTTGGTTATTCATTTTTCTCATTTTCTACAGATTCGTCTTGTAAATTATGTATTTTCTTAAATAATTCTTTTTGTTCTGTACTTAATTTATTTGGAATAACAATTCTTATTTCTACAAGAAGATCACCAAACCCCGATTCTTTTATGGGCATACCTTGACCTGCCAAGCGAAAAATACGTCCAGATTGAGTCATGGATGGTAGATTGAGCACAAGAGTTTTATCTTTGAGTGTTGGCACACGAATTTCTGTACCTAGCACTGCGTCTGTGACCATTACATCAGCGCGAACATGAAGATTATTTCCATCTCTACTAAACACAGCGTTATGTTCTAAATTAATGATTAAAATTAGATCTCCTGCATTACCACCGTTTCTTCCAGGTTGTCCTTTGCCAGTAATTTTTATACGTTGTCCCTGAGTGACTCCTTTGGGGATATTAACTTCAATGGATGGATTACTTTGTGTGTTTTGTGGCAAAGATATTTTTCGTGTAGTACCACTATAGGATTCTTTTAAGGTTATATTAATTTGTTGTTCTAAATCTGCACCACGTGATCTGTTGTTAGTGCCTTGGAATAATGAATCGAAACTATTTGTGCTACTAAATAAATCTGACAGGTTACCATCGAAACTAAATGATTGATTAGTATTACCGCGAGGGAAACGATTGAAAGCAAAGCTGTTATTACGTTTTTCCATTTCTTCAAGTTGATCAGCGTGCTGCCATTGGTCACCATATTTGTCATACGCTGACCGGTTATTTGTATCGCCTAATACTTCATGTGCTTGCGAGATTTCCTTAAATCGTTCCTCTGCTTTTTTATCGCCAGGATTTACATCGGGATGATAACGTCTGGCCAAGCGTCGGAATGCAGATTTAATTTCTTGCTGTGTTGCATCTTTTTTCAGATTTAATGTCTCATAGAAGTTTGGCATAGATATATTGTATATCGTAGTATAATAATTGCAACATGTTATATAAGTAAATCTTAGTCGATATGTATAAGATTTGGAGCATAATGATTATAATTTTATAAAATAGATTAAAGAATTGATCTATTTTGAATGTCTTTTTCATTATCTTTGTTTAGGCCGGAAATTTATGTATCTTCTTGGTATTATTAAACTAGCTATTTTAGAATGAGGAAAAATGAGTAATCTTATTACTGAAATTGAAAGTGGTAGAGATATTAATTCACTCAGTAATTCTGAGATGGTTACTTTAAGTAAGGATATTCGAGAATTATTAGTCGAAATTGTTCATGCTAATGGTGATGCTGGTCACTTAGCTTCTAGTTTAGGTGCTGTAGAAATTACTCTTGCATTACACCGTATTTTTAAAACTCCTAAAGACAAAATTTTATGGGATGTAGGTCATCAGGCATATGTCCACAAGATACTAACTGGTCGTCTGAACCGTATGTCTACGTTACGCCAGGAGGAAGGGTTATCTGGCTTCCCTGATCGTCGTGAAAGTGACCATGATGCATTTGGGGTAGGTCATGCTGGGACAGCACTATCTGCATCTACTGGATATGTTCTTGGTCGTGACTTACAAAAACAAGATTATTCTGTTATTGCAGTTGTTGGTGATGGCGCCTTAACGGCAGGGATGAGTTTTGAGGCACTTAATCATTTAGGTGATATTGGTGGTGATGTTGTCGTTATATTGAATGATAATGAAATGTCTATTTCACCAAATGTTGGGGCAATGAATCGTAACGTTAATCGAGTGCGTGTTAGCCCTGCATATAGGGATTTTAAGGTTGAATTAAAAAAATTCGTTACACAATTACCTGCTGGTGATCGTTTATGGGATGAATGGAGAAGACTTAAAAAAGTTCCTCGAGATTTGATGGTCCAATCAGGATTTTGGGATCATTTAGGGTTTGATTATTACGGGCCAATAGATGGACATGACATTGAGATACTTGAATCGACATTAAGATCTGTTAAGCACTTTACTGGTAAACCAGCTCTGATACATGCACTAACTAAAAAGGGTCAAGGGATTCAAGAAGCAGAAGCTGATCCAGTAAAAAGTCATAGTGGTACGTACTGGTTGAAAGCACCTACTTCATCTGAAAAAAAGAAGAAAACATATAGTGAAGTTTTTGGCGATAGCATCGGTAAAATTTGTGAGAATAATGAAAAAGTAGTTGTAATTACGCCTGCAATGCTGGAAGGATCAGGTCTGACAGGCTTAAAAAAACAGTTCCCTAATCGAGTGATTGATGTAGGTATAGCCGAGCAACATGCTGTCACTACTGCTGCTGGCCTGGCTGCTTCAGGTATGAAGCCTGTGGTAGCGATTTACTCTACTTTTTTGCAACGTGGTTTTGATTCAGTGATACATGATGTTGTTGTTCAGGGATTACCTGTAATTTTCGCAATTGATCGTGCTGGTTTAGTCGGAGAAGATGGTCGTACGCATCAAGGATTTGCTGATATCAGCTACTTGCGCTGTTTACCAGATATGGTTGTGGCAGCTCCAAGTGATGATGAGGAACTTTCTGCTCTTTTAAGTTTAGCTGTCGATTACGAAGGACCTATGGCTATTCGATATCCTCGTGGAGCCGCTGCCACCGAAATTTCTAGGTCGAAAAATGAAAATTTGCATATTGGTAAAGGGACGATACTTCGCTCAGGTTCTGATTTTGCTCTAATAGGAATTGGCTCAGTGATACCTGATTGCCTTGAAGTTGCTGAAGAATTTGCTAAACGTGATTTGAGTATCGGAGTCGTTAATGCAAGATTCGCTAAACCTTTGGATAAAGAATTGATTACACAAATTGCCAAGGAAACTAAAGGTATAATTACGGTTGAGGATAATTCTCTTATTGGTGGTTTTGGTGAAGGTGTTTTAGCACTTTTATCAGATTTAAGGATGGGAGATAAATTCTTGGGCTCTGTTGGTATTCCAGACATGATTGTTGAACATGCAACCCAGAATCAGCAAAAGAAAATTTGCCAAATTGATACTGAAGGTATCATTGCACAAGTAGAACGATTTATTATGTAAGTCGTCTTTTTCTGTGGTTTTCCATTCTTGACATCAAAGAGAGAGCTTTACGCGTATCTGAAGCTAGCCTTGCTGGTTCACTATTACGTAATCGATATTTTGATAACCAATATATAAATCGTTGGAAAGAATTTTGGCTTATCTCCTTCCCGATATGTATTCCTGTTTGGGTCGCGTAAATTATTTGGAGTTCAGTTAGGCTTTTTCCATAAACGCGTTGATAAGCTAAAACATCTGGTGGCTCTTTACCTGCATTCGATAATACACCAGCCTTTTCAAGTTCTAATTCAGCACTTAATAAAATTACTTCTTCAACAGTAACGCCATATTGAAAATTTAAGTGTGCACGATACTTTGGTCCTCCAATTAATCTTGCAAACTCTGCTTCAGTAATGTCCATGGGAGCTATACCATAAAGTAAGAGGTCCTCTATTTCACTATTTGGAGCAATTGTCAGAACATTATCAAGTAATCTTTGTGCTAGTAATAACCAATTAAATGCCTCTCCATCTATTAAATAATGGTATGTAACACCATCTATTTCTTCATGAGGAACCGACCAACGATTAATTATATCTAGAAGAGCTGTATACCAATTTTCGCCTGATTCAATTTTATTTATTAGTGCACATGTTGCCTGTTTAGGTTCAAGAGGTCCGTTTAACGGATTTTCTTCTGTGTGAAGATCTTCAAAGGTTTCTACAAAATCGGTCTTAGTTTTATCAGGGACAGTCATTGAGATACGTTACTCTTTCCAATTTCGAATCAGTCTCTTTGAATTTTCATAGAATAGATTTTTCAGATTTTATTAAGTTTGTTATAGAAGATTGGATTTTAGCATTTTCGATCCAATATCCGATCCCGTGTAGTTCTTTCACGAGTAAGGAGTTTAGATCTGAGAACTTCAATTCACTTGAGGAGATGACGGCAAGATGTAGTTTGCCTCCGGACAAATAATGTCTATAAGCATCTAAGTGGTAGCGCGTTAAAATTGCATAATTAATAACAGAAACAAAACCAGCCTCAGAAAATGATCTGGCTAAGATACATTGATTACGTATTGATAATTCTATTTGGCGTTCCGATTCTGTATTTGGTTCTTCTCCCGGTAGAACTAGCCCTGTTAATATATAATTTGATATCGATTCACCATCTATTAGAGCACTTTTTTGAAAATAGCTTGCTATTTCATTAGCTATGTAATTACGATTTTCCGACGAAGGTCCACTAACCAACCAAATTGTCGGTGTTTCAGAGTTTAGTCTAGCTATGGCACTAGCAGCTATTCTTTCTGCAGGTGGTATTACCCCTTTGGGTCCTGTTTTTTTTTCTTGCATTTTTTTACTAGTGAGATCTCTAATTCCTACTTTTTATTTGTTTTTTTTTCTTGCGTTCTACTCGACGTCTTTCCGCTCGTGAAACATTATCGCCAGTTACACTATGCGAATGTTCGTGAGGATGATTGCTTAAGTTTTGTTGATTATCGTTATTTGTTTCAGGATTTAAGCTGTTGATTACATTATGAGCTATGCGGGTATGAAAAATATTTTTAGCAACTGTCTGTCGAATATTCGCAGATAATTGTTCCCACATGTCATGTGCTTCTTGTTTGTATGCCACAAGAGGATCAGTTTGTCCGTATGCACGCAAGCCAATTCCCTGTCGCATTTCATCCATTGCAGTTAAGTGATTAACCCAAAGTGAGTCAATAATTCTAAGTAATACGATCTTTTCTACAATTCGTTGATGATCTATCCCAACCTCTTTTGTCATAGATTCATATCTATTTGTAGCGATTATATTTGCTTGTTCTAAGATATAATCTGCAGGTTTTTTTTCAATATCGTCGATCGTGATGTCATCTTCTAATGGATATATTGTATTCAATTGCGTAAGGAAAGTTTCAGGCTCTATCGGGCTATTTGTAAGGAAAGATTCAGATAAAGATTCAATTTCCTCTTCTACCATAGTTAGAATTGTTGTGTTTAATTCAGACTCTTCTAGTACTTTATTTCGTTCACTATAAATCATATCCCTATGCATGTTCATAACATCATCGTATTCGACAACATGCTTACGAATGTCAAAATTATAACCTTCTACTCTTTGCTGTGCTTGTTCTATGGCACGTGTAACCATTTTTGATTCGAGGGGTATATTTTCTTCCATGCCAAGTTTCGACATCATCCCGGGTAACCAATCTGGTGCGAACCTTTTCATTAAATCGTCTTCAAACGAAACATAAAATCTTGTAGAACCAGGATCGCCTTGCCTACCAGATCGACCTCGTAATTGATTATCGATTCTTCTTGATTCATGTCTTTCTGTACCAATGACATGTAATCCACCTTTAGTGTTGATACCTTCTGCAAGTTTTATATCAGTACCCCTTCCAGCCATATTAGTTGCAATAGTCACTGCACTTTCTTCTCCTGCCCTAGCAATGATCAATGCCTCACGTTCATGTTGTTTTGCATTTAGTACGTTATGTTTGATCCCTTTTCTCCGCAGAAGCTCGGATAACATTTCAGATGTTTCAATGGAAATTGTTCCTACAAGTACTGGTCTACCTATGGAATTTTGGTTAACGATATCTTCTATAACAGCATTCCATTTCGATTGTTCAGATCGAAATACTAAATCTGCAAAATCTTCTCTCGCTATCGGTTTATGTGTTGGAATAACTAAAACCTCTAGATTGTAGATCTTTGATATTTCTTCTGCTTCAGTTACTGCAGTTCCTGTCATGCCGGAGAGTTTCTTATAGAGTCTGAAAAAGTTTTGAATAGTAATTGTTGCATAAGTGATTGACTCTTGTTGAATTTTTAATCCTTCTTTTGCCTCTATAGCTTGATGAATACCGTCAGACCAACGTCGTCCCTCCATTAGTCTTCCAGTAAATGCATCAACTATTACAATCTGGCCATCTTTAACAACATAATCTTGATCTTTTTGGAAAATAATTTCAGCTTTAAGGGCAGCTTCCATGTAGCGTAGTAATTGATAGTTTTCCAAAGAATAAATATTACTTAGTCCAAGTTTTTCTTCTAGTGTTGATACTCCGTGATCAGTAAGTGCAACACTGCGAGTCCTTGCATCAACTGTATAATCTATACTTTGACTGAGAGACGGAACTATACGAGCAAATTTTGGATAAATTCTCACGTCGTCTGAAGATGCACCAGAAATAATTAGTGGGGTTCTTGCTTCATCTATTAAGACGCTATCTGCTTCATCAACTATTGCAAAATTTCTCTTTTTTTGGACTCTATCATCCAAGTTAGTGGACATATTATCTCGGAGGTAATCGAATCCAAATTCATTATTAGTTCCATAAACGATGTCACATTTATATACTTCTCGCCGCGATGCATTTTCTAAAAATTCAAATGAAGGTTGATTCGGATTTTTTTCCTTTGTAAGTAGGTAAGCTGCTTGATTTTGTAAAATCCCAACTGACATACCTAATTGATTCAGTGCAGGTCCATACCATTGAGCGTCTCGTCTAGCTAGATAATCATTCACTGTAATTAAATGTGCACTATTTTGATCCAATGCATTAACATATAATGCAATGGTAGCCATTAATGTCTTTCCTTCTCCGGTCCGCATTTCTGCTATCGACCCATTATGAAGAGCTACAGCACCCATTACTTGAACGTCATAAGCTAGTTCACCAGTGCACCTGAATATAGCCTCTCGAGCAGTCGCCATTGCCTCAACAATTAAGTCATCAACGGATTCACCACTTTTAAGTCTTGATTTGAATTCATCTGTTTTTGCAGATAACAATTCATCAGAAATATCTCTGAATGTGGAGTACAAACTAATTATTTGATCGGCAATAGATCGAACATCTTCTAATGCACGTGCGTTAGAGTCTCCACCTAGAATTTTACGGACAGCACCCAACATTTGATGCCTCTCCTATCATTACGAGAATATCTTTTTAAATCGATAGCCTCAGACCCAACTACTAATATTGTAAGGCAAGTAAATGAAATTTAGCGAAAGAGTGCACCTACAGATCCTCCAGTATGAATTCTGTGGATGGCATCACCTATTAAAGAGGCAATAGATAATTTTGAGGTATTTACATTATTGAAATTTCCGAATACTAGTGGAAGTGAGTCAGTAAAAACTAACTGATCAATATTTGTAGTATCAAGAATATCGAAAGCTTTATTAGAAAATACAGGATGAACACAGGCTACATATACGGATCGTGCTCCTCTAGCTCTCATTAGATCTACTGCCGAAGCTACTGTTCCTCCAGTTAGAATTTCATCATCTACGATGATGCAGTCATGATCTTCAACTTCCCCAATTAAGCTCAGTGCTTCCGCCTGTTCATTATTACCTGTTCGTCTTTTATCAATAATGGCAAGATCACATCCAAGACGCTCTGCCACATCTCGTGCTTTTTTTGCTCCTCCTACATCAGTAGCCACAACAATAGGTTTTTCTAAATTTATCCCTCTGAAATAATCAGCCAACATTGGGAATGCTGTAAGTTCATCTACTGGGATATTAAAAAAACCTTGAATTTGCCCTGCATGTAAATCTAAAGTCAACACACGATCAGCTCCTGCTACCTCCAAAAAATTAGCAACTAATCTTCCGCTGATAGGAACTCTTGGCTGGTCCTTTTTATCTGAACGTCCGTAAGCATAATAGGGTACTACTGCAGTTATTCTTCCTGCAGAAGCGCGTTTAGCAGCATCAATCATGATTAGCAATTCCATTAGGCGAGTGTTTACTGGAGAAACTATAGGTTGAATTAAGAAAACATCTTTTTCACGAATATTGTCTAATATGCGGACAAAGACTTCTTCATTTGAAAATTGGAAAACTTCACATTCACCTAATGGCATTTCTAAATGTTTGCATACTGCACTTGCCAATTCCTGGTGTGCATTGCCGGAAAAAATTGCTATATCACTGAAAGATTGCATTATTACCGACCTAAAGATTTCAATAACTACTTAGTCTATTTTAATATGTCCACGTAGTGTACTAGTGTTATTATTCAGAGAGAATACTATTTTCAAATTTTGCATATTAATTAATGTAGTGTTTGGAGTATATAATTACACTATTTATTGGAATGCAAATATTAAGTTAGGGGCAAACCGTGGATTTTACGTTTAGTGATTCTGAACTGCGGTTTCGGGATGATGTGCAAAAATTCTTAAAAGAGCATCTTCCTTCTGATTATTCTGACAAGTCTTTCGTTGGAGACATTACGCAAGAACAAAAATTAGAAATTGCTTCCTCACTAAGGAAATTATTGTCTGAACGTAATTGGCTTACATTAGCTTGGCCTGAGAAATATGGTGGTATGGACGCTGGTTATATTAAGCAAATGTTGTATCGAGAAGCTACTTCTTATGAGTCCATGCCTATAGGAAGTACTATGGGTGTCGATTGGGTTGGACCAGCGATAATGCTTTTTGGAAATGAGGAACAAAAGGCAAAATATTTACCCTTGATTGCTAATGGAGTAGATCAGTGGTGCACATTATATTCAGAACCAGGCTCAGGATCAGATCTCGCATCATTGCAAACACGTGCAGTACGTGATGGAGATGAATGGGTAATAAATGGAAGTAAAATTTGGACTAGTGGTGGTCATACTTCTAATAGAGGTTGGTTAGCTGCACGTACAGATCCTAATGCAGCAAAACATCGTGGAATTTCTACTTTTGTAATTGATATGGATACACCTGGTATTGAAGTTAGACCATTAGTCAATATGGCGAATGAACATAACTTCAATGAAGTTTTCTTTGAAGATGTTCGAATTCCAGATAGTAATCTTGTCGGTGATGAAAACAGAGGTTGGTATCAAGTCGCTACAGCTTTAGATTATGAGCGTTCAGGTGTTGCAGCATATGCTGAAGGAAAGCGTAATTTAGAGCGACTAGTCAACGTTACTAAGGAAGATGCAAGCATTCTTAAGCAAAATCCTGCGTCAAGGTATGAACTTGCTGATCGATGGGTTGAACTACAAGTTGGGTATAATGTCGCTTATCGGATTCCTTTTTTACAATCATTAGGACAAACACCTAATCATGAAGCTTCAGTTTCAAAACTTTATGGTTCAGAGTTAACACAGCGTATAGCTCAGACTGGTTTGCAACTTTTAGGTATGGGAGCTCAAATTACTGCAGGTTCACCTCATG
>JAKUNM010000014.1:0-12990 GCA_022451865.1 Dehalococcoidia bacterium | reverse complement strand
ATTTCTAAGACATATCTATCTAGTGTTAGCTCAACTATCGCTGCAGGAACTTCAGAAGTACAACGCAATATCATTGCACAACGTGGTCTAGGTATGCCTCGAGGATAATATCCATTGACCGAGGGTTGATATTCGAAGTATTTATATAGTGCTTGGTAATAGTCTTTAGGGATTGCCGAAACTAATGGAACTTTTTCTTCTTTGGGTGCAATTGGGTGTTGCAGCTGCATTAATTCTGTTTGCTGCCAGTTACATGGCGAGTTCAGCTGATGTCATAGCTGAACGTACTGGTTTAGGGCTTACTTTTGTTGGTGTAGTTTTACTGGCTACTGCTACCTCTTTACCCGAATTAGGGACTAGCATTAGTTCAATAAGATTTGTAGAGCAGCCTGATCTTGCATTTGGTGCTGCTTTTGGAAGTAATATTTTTAATTTGATGATTATTGGTTTGTTGGATTTGTGGTGGCGTAATGGTCCGATTTTAAATCAAGTTGATAAAAATACTGCAATCTTAGCGAAACTCGGTATTTTAATTATTGTCTTTTCAATAGCTTGTCTTTTCGTTCATCAAACATTTTCTATCGATGATTATATTTTTGTTTCACCGATGTCATTAGTTTTGTTGTTAATATTTTTCTTGAGTATTTATGTTGTTTACAAATATGACGCTGGAGAATCAGAAGAAGAAAATACTGATGCTATAAGCACCTCACTAGGTAAAGCTTTTCTGAACTACGGGATTTCAGCGACAGTAGTTGTTGCTGCGGCTGTTTGGTTAGCATTTGTTGGAGATGCCTTAGCAGACGATCTCGGTTGGGAACGTAGCTTTGTAGGAACTCAGTTTCTTGCTTTCAGTACATCCTTACCAGAGCTTGCTGCTTCATTTGCTGCACTGAGAATCAATGCTCCCCAACTTGCAATCAGTAATGTGCTAGGCAGCAACCTCTTTAACATGGGATTCATTTTATTTATGGATGATCTTATATATACCGATGGGTCCATCTGGGCAGTAGTTGAAAGTATTCACATATTGACTGCAGTTTTTGCAATTATTATGACATGTGTAATACTTGTGGGGCTTACGTCAAGAGGCCGTTCACGACCCACAAAATTGTTAACTTTTGAATCAATATTGCTTATTTTTATGTACATTGTTACTAGTGTTGCAATCTTCAGTTTTGCGTGATGTCTGAATTCAATTCATTAATAGCAGTTTGTATATGAGATGTTTCTATAAATGTATCGCCATTTGCATTTCGAATGTCTCCAGCAAGTTTTAAAATGGTTGCTCGATTCATTCCATTTGGCACATCAACAGTCCAAGATGTCAGTAGAATTAATACACCATTTGGGTCCTCCAAAAATATTAATCGCTCATAACCTCTCAAAATTTCTTCTGAACCATGTAGTCCAACTTTTGCCAGTTCAAAAAAAGCTTGATCGATGAAATTTTTACTTACATTAAAAGATATATATTGTACCGAACCCACTCCTAAACTAGATTCTGCTAACTTTAGCTTGGAATCTTGCGGACCAACTAGCATTAAGAAATTATCTTCACCAATACTCATCATCACTTGGACTGATTCAGGGTCATCTCGATTAGGTTCACTGTAAATTAATGATGCTCCAAGCTTTGTATAAAAATCTATAGATTCGTTGAGGTCTTTAACTATTATTGCTGGATAGTTGTAGCTAAGTAGTTCCATTTTTTATCCTGTTCGTGGTGGTTATTACACATTACATCTAATTTGGTCATAGTGTGGTAGAAATAATTAATATAGTGGATATCAAAATTTAAGATTATATAGTGGACATATGAGTACTTTTGAAGATGCGAACAATGATAGCGAAGTAATGGCTTCTGCTTATGACCCAAAATTAGTGGAAGAGAAAATCTACCAGGATTGGGAAAATCAAGGTTTTTTCCGTCCGATGAACCCTGACACTCCATCTTTTACGATCATAATGCCTCCTCCCAATTTAACTGGTGAATTACATATTGGTCATGCTTTAACTACTGCAGTAGAAGATGCGTTGGTTCGTTGGCACCGTATGTTGGGTGAAGATGCCTTGTGGTTACCAGGAGTAGATCATGCAGCAATTGCTGTTAATGCAATTATCGAACGTCATTTGCGGGAAGAAAATTTATCTCGACATGATATAGGTCGGGATAAATTCTTAGAGCGTGTATGGGAATTTGTTAACAATTCTCGTGAACGTATTATGTTTCAGCACAAACGTTTAGGTGCATCAGCTGATTGGACTCGTGAAGCATTTACTATGGATGAAACACGACAAAAAGCTGTGCGTGCCACATTTAAAAAACTTTATGATGACGGGTTGATATATCGAGGTGAAAGAATAATTAATTGGGATCCTGAAAGTCAAACTGCAGTTTCGGATCTAGAAGTTGAATATCAAGAAGTAGAAAGTTTTTTTTGGCATATTCGTTATGTTGTATTAGATGAAGATGAACAACCGACTGACGATTATATAGTAGTCGCTACTACACGACCTGAAACTATTCCAGCCGATACTGCAGTAGCTGTTAATCCTAACGATGATCGGTATACAAAATTAATTGGTAAAAAGGTGCTTGTTCCGATTGTCAATCGTCCTGTCTACGTCATTGCTGATGATGCTATTGAAATTGATGCTGGTTCGGGAGTATTGAAAGTAACACCCGGGCATGCACCCGTGGATTTTGAAATTGGCGAGCGACATAATCTAGATATCATTAATCTCCTAAATCCTGATGGGACCTTGAATAATTTTTCAGGGCCGTATAACGGTTTAGATCGTGACGTTGCTAGAGAAAAAATTGTTCAAGATATGCAGGATGTAGATCTGGTTGAAAAAATTGAACCCTATACCCATAGTGTTGGGCATTCTGAGCGATCAGGTGCAATCATTGAACCCTTGATTTCTGAACAATGGTGGGTACAGATTACCCCATTAGCTCTGCCTGCAATTGAAGCAGTTAATAATGGAGAAATTGAGTTTGTTCCAGCAAGATTTAAACGTACATACTTACATTGGATGGAAAACATTCAAGATTGGTGTATCAGTAGACAAATTTGGTGGGGCCATCGAATACCTGTCTGGTATTGCGATGAATGTGAGATTTTGACTGTCGAAGTAGATGATCCTACTTGTTGTAACGGGTGCGGGAGTGAAAAGATCAGGCAAGATGAAGACACATTAGATACCTGGTTTTCTTCAGGGCTTTGGCCACATTCAACTTTAGGCTGGCCAGATCAAAACGATGAAGATTTGAAGAGATTTTATCCAACTCAAGTCATGGAGACTGGTTACGATATTATATTTTTTTGGGTCGCCAGAATGATAATGCTTTCATTGTATAACATGGATGGAATGGTTCCTTTTCGTCATGTGTACCTACATGGATTAGTTCGAGCTGCTGATGGTTCAAAGATGTCTAAATCACGTGGCAATGTTGTAGATCCACTTGAGTCCATAGAGAAATATGGTACAGACGCGCTTCGATTTGCTTTGCTTTCTGGTACTTCACCAGGAAATGATCAGCGTATTACTGATGAACGACTTGAAGCAGGTCGTAATTTTGCAAATAAGCTTTGGAATGCCTCTCGTTTTGTGGTTGAAATGGTCGAGTCTAGTGATGAGTTGGAACTGCCTGAATTTGAGCAGATTACTACGATTGAGGATAGATGGATATTGTCACGGATCAATCAAGTTAATCGTGATGTTGATGTTTTATTATGTAATTTTGAGTTAGCTGAAGCATTGAGGCAGGTTCGTGATTTCTTTTGGGATGAATATGCTGATTGGTATATCGAAATAGCAAAAATTCGAGTACGCAATAATGATCGTACGCCACTTTCCGTACTGACTTATGTTCTCGATAACGTATTGAAATTACTCCATCCTTTTATGCCATTTGTTACAGAAGAAATTTGGCGTCGAATCGATAATTTAGTAACTGATGGGAATAAAGTATCAGCAGACAGCCTCATGATTGCTCATTATCCGGTATCGAATGAGTTAATGATTGATGAAGTGGCAGTTAATCAATTTAAAGGGTTACAAGATTTTATTAGGGGAATACGTAATATTCGATCAGAAAAAGGAGTTAAAGCAAGTCGTTGGATTGAAGCTTACATAGTTGCTGGACAATTGAGTTCTGTTACAGAAAAATTTAGCAATATTATTGAGCAACTAGCTCGAGTTGAGAAATTATATATTGTTGATGCTAATGGATCAGTACCTACTAATGGTGTGGTTACCTCAGTCCTTGATGTAGGACAAGTTTTGGTTCCTGTTGCAGGTTTATTTGATATTGAGGAAGAACGTGAACGGTTAATACAACAAATTACTTTTGCAAATGAAGGGATTTTAAGAGTTCAAGCTAAACTGAACAACCAACAATTCGTGGATAAAGCACCGGAAGAAGTTGTTCAACGTGAGAAAGATCGATTATCAACGGAACGATCACGATTGGAAAACTTGGAAAGAAGTTTAGAGGAGTTAATCGGAACTTAAAAAAAATTTACTAATTTTTGTTAGTTTTGGTGCTTGCTGCGGTATGATTGATTGACACTGTCTTAGCTCGCTGATAGCGTCACCTGAGTACCGTGAGTTTGCTCTTTACAGTTGAGATTTGTATGGAGGGGGGGAGCTGAATGCTCCCAGTTGAAGAGCTTTTTTCAAACTATGTTGCCGTCTTGATTGCCGGCATAGTCGCTTTCTTTATGGTTATTACCGCATTGATCGCGTCTAGAGTTCTTGCGCCCTTTTCTGAGGAGCGTGAAAAAACTACTACTTATGAATGTGGTATGTTGCCATTACGTCGTGCTTCGACCAATGTGGGCAATCGCTTTTATCTATACGCGATTTTATTTATCATTTTTGATGTTGAGGCAGTCTTTATCTTTCCTTGGGCTGTCTCATTTATTGGTATTGGCCCGATGGCCTACTGGACAATGTTTACATTTGTAATAATTCTTGGTTTGGGATTGGCATATGCGTGGAAGAAAGGTGCGTTACAATGGCGTTGACACCGACAGAAAATACTGCAGTATCTGCAACCACTGAAACGGATGTAACTACTCCCAGTGTACCTGCTCCTGTGATTTCTCCAGATTCACCAGGTGTAATACCTGCAGAGCATCCTCTAGAAGCACCGAGACTAGCACCTATAACTCCTCAACCAGGTCAGGCACTGTATCGACAGTTACTCCCTGGTATTATGCAAGTGCCAGCAGATTTACTTTTAGCTGCATCAAGAAAATCTTCACTATGGCCTATGACTTTTGGGTTAGCCTGTTGTGCTATCGAAATGATTGCTACGTACATGGCACATTATGATTTAGACCGATTTGGAATTGTCCCGTGGCCTTCACCACGTCAAAGTGATGTAATGATCGTAGCTGGTACGGTCACAAAAAAGATGGCTCCTGCGGTCAAACTTTTATATGAACAAATGCCAAATCCGAAGTGGGTTATTTCTATGGGTGCATGTGCCACTAATGGCGGTCCGTACACTCGTTATGACAGAGTTTTGCAAGGTGTAGATAAAGTTATACCTGTCGATGTTTATGTTCCTGGATGCCCACCTCGCCCTGAGGCACTGATTGATTCTTTCTTAGCTCTTCAAGATCAAATCATGGAAGAAAGATCTGTGGAGGGTCGCTCTTAATGACATCTGACGAGAATGTTAATAATACAAATGAAGAAGAAGTTAGTGAGATCGCAGTAGTAGATTCTCTTGATGATACTATTTGGCCTCTGATAAATCGTGTTTTGAGTTCAGTCGATGTGACTCCTGAACGCGGATCGATCGATCTTATTACTCAGATTCCACGTTCCGATATAATTAGAGCATTGCAAATCTTAAAAGATCATGAGGAAGTGCAATTCAACTATCTGAGATGTTTAACCGCAGTTGATAATGAATCTGAGGGTGTTGATGTGGTATATCATTTGTACTCAATTCCAAAGAATATAAATTTAACTGTGAAAGTAAACCTTCCTGTTGATGATAAAACAATTGGTACAGCTACTGAAGTCTGGGAAGCAGCAAATTGGCTAGAGCGCGAGACCGCTGAAATGTTTGGTATTACTTTCAACAATCATCCTGATCCACGGACATTACTTATGCCAGAAGATATGACAGACACATTTCCTTTACTGAAATCACATCCATTTGCCGAAATCGAAATTTTGCAAGGAGAATTACTGGGTTATGATCGTGAAAATCAGGGAGATGATGAATAATGGTTATAGAATCAGCTCCAGATTTTGAGACCCAAGATCTTCTAATTAATGTAGGGCCCCAACATCCCTCTACTCATGGTGTATTTCGGATGATTCTTGAGGTTGATGGTGAAATTGTAAAAGATTTAATTCCTCATATTGGTTATTTGCATCGTGGTGCTGAAAAATTATGTGAAAATAATGATTTTCGTCAAGGTGTAGGCTATATGGATCGGACGGAATATTTAGCATCACACAACGCAGAACTATCATATGTTATGGCCGTTGAAGCACTAGCTGAATTAGAAGTGCCAGAACGTGCTCAATGGATTCGAATGATTTTGTGTGAATTAAATAGATTATCTAGCCATTTTATGTTTCTGGGAGCTTTCGGCGTCGATGTAGGGGTTTTTGGAACTCCGTTTATATATGCCTGGCGTGAACGTGAAGCTCTAATCGATCTTTTTGAAGAAATAAGTGGAGATCGAATGATGTACGCATATTTCCGAGCTGGAGGATTGGCTTGGGAAGTTCCAGGGAATTTTGAAGAGCGTGTACGTGAAGTCTTAGTTTCTACACGTCAAGGTATGAAAGATTTTGATAATTTACTGACTCGCAATGAGATATTTCTAGCGAGAACAAAAAATGTAGGGATTATTTCAGCAGAAGACGCAATTGAATTAGGGATGAGTGGCCCTACATTACGTGCTTCGGGTGTGTCTCTAGATATACGTAAATCTGAACCTTACATGTATTACGATCAGATTGATTTTGAAGTACCTATCGGAACAAATGGCGATGTCTTTGATCGCTATATTGTTCGACTAAAGGAAATGGAACAGTCCGTAAGTATTATCGAACAATGCCTTGAACGTCTAAATGATGGCCCAATTATGCCTGAACGTATGCCACGCATGCTTAGATTACCTGAAGGACAAGAAGTTTATATTCGTACTGAGGCTCCACGAGGTGAGTATGGTATTTACTTAGTGAGTAAAGGTGGAAATAAACCTTGGAGGCTAAAAGTCCGTAGTGCTTGTTTATCGAACTTACAGGCACTCAAGAAGATGTCTGTTGGGCAGTATGTGGCGGATGCAATTATTATTCTTGGTTCTATTGACATAGTTTTATCAGAGGTTGACCGTTGAATAATGGAATTTATGGTATAGAAATCGCGTGGTTAGACGCAGTAATTCGCCTTCATATTATTGTTGGGTTGATGACTGTAGTGGTTATGGGTTTAATTTACGTTGAGCGAAAAGTATTAGCACGTTTTCAACAAAGATTAGGACCAACACGTACAGGGCCAGCAGGGTTACTTCAATCCGTTGCTGACGGTCTAAAACTTGTTGGTAAAGAGGATCTACGACCACGTAATGCCGATCCCTGGACGTTTGAATTGGCACCGTACATGGTTTTCATTCCAGTATTTTTAGGATTTGTTATTGTGCCCTTTGCCTTTGGGATGCAAGTGCGAATTTTGGAGCTTGGTCTAATTTATTTTGTCGCTACAAGCTCACTCGGTATTATCGGATGGGTTATGGCTGGATGGGGTTCTGATAATCGTTATGCGATGATCGGTGGTATGCGTGCAGCAGCACAAGGGATTTCCTATGAACTTCCATTAGTTTTGTCATTAATTTCTGTTGCTATGGTTTCCGAATCATACAACTTGAATGAAATTGTTCTTTCACAGTCAACCTATCCTAATTTATTGTGGCAACCTTTGGTTTTAGTAATTTTTATCATAGCTGGATTAGCTGAATTAAACCGTACACCCTTTGATATTCCAGTAGGTGAGTCAGAAGTCGTTGGTGGACCTTTTGTCGAATATTCAGGGATTCGGTGGTCTTTTTTCTTTCTTGCAGAGTATGCAGCTTTATTCATAATGGGTTTGATATTTGCAGCAGTATTTATGGGTGGATGGGCATGGCCTTTAGGAGAAGAATTAGGACGTGGCTGGCAAATTTTGCTGGTGACTGTCAAGACAAGTCTTTTTATATTTTTAATATTTTGGATTCGTGCAAGTGTTCCTAGATTACGTATTGATCAACTAATGGCATTTAGTTGGAAAATATTACTTCCTCTGACATTTGCACAGGTTTTAATCAATGGTGCAGTGTTAGTATACGATGCTCCATTATGGATATTAACTATTACAGGATTAGTAGGTATTGCCGTACTGGTTCGTTTGATTGAGCGTGCAGTACGACCTAGTCCAGCTATCAGTAACGAAGTTGTAACTGCAGGAAATGAAGGTGCCTCATGAGAGGAATTATAAAAAGTTTAGCTACCACGATGTCTACATTCATCAGAGGTCCTGTCACACACGGATATCCTTCGAAGCATCGTGAATTGCCAGAACGCGATCGTGCTTTTCCACTTCTTCTTTGGGATAAAGATATAGATGAACCTTTTTGCACAGGTTGCCATGCCTGTGAACGTGCATGTCCAGTGGAGTGTATGACGGTCATCATGAAAGATAATCCTAATCACGAGTCACAAGATGGTAATTCGAAAAGGCGTAAAATTGTTGATGAATTTTGGATCGATTACGGTCGATGCATGCGTTGTAATATCTGTGTTGAAGTTTGTAATTTTGAAGCAATTGCTATGAATAACACTTGGAGTGGTCATGAAACATCAGTTTATGATCGTGCTGATTTAGTGATGGATCTTCCTCAGCTAATGGCACAAAGTAAATCTGATGAAATACAAGAGTGGGTTGCTGACTAATATTTCGTTAGCAAATGGAGGGTTCTGACTTGTTCGAAAGACTACCGGTGCCAGCTCAATTTGATCGGCTAATAGTAGCCGGCGGTATTGTAACTGGTGTGATACTAGGTCCAGTTTTTTTAGTGCTTTTATCTCTACTATTGGTAGGTCGAATTAGCGCTCCTGAATTAGTCTTTTGGTTAGGCTTTACGGTTATAGTTATTGGTGCTTTAGGCACAGTACTACTTCCGAATATAGTACATGCTGCCTTTGCTTTGATTGCGGCACTTCTTGGTGTTGCAGCAATGTATTTACTCCTAGCATCTGAATTTTTAGCACTGGTTCAAGTTCTTGTATATGGTGGTGGAGTTGTTCTGCTAATTATTTTCGCATTGATGATGACTAATGCTCAAGACGATCCAATTGTTACAGATGGTTCACAGAAGCCATTCGCTTTTATCGTTACACTTTTGTTTGGAGCAGTACTTGTTGCTGCTGCTATCAATATTCAGTGGGGAGCAGAGTCTGTATCATTAATTACATTCCGAGACTTTGGTGCAAGGCTATTTCATGATTTCATGGTTCCCGTCATTATTGTGGGTGTTTTATTAGATATTGCCCTATCAGGTGCAATTGTTAATGCACGACCAAATATTGATGAACATTCTGAGGAGACAGCACAATGATTCCATTAGAGAATTTCTTAATTTTATCGGGATTTTTATTTGCGGTAGGTCTCTACGGTGTTTTGGCAAGACGTAGTGCAATTTTAATTTTGATGTCAGTTGAACTAATGCTTGCTGGTGTAGCAATTAACTTTGCTGCCTTTGCTGCATATTTGGATGCTGATGGCTTTAGCGGACTGATTTTTGCATTATTTGTGATTACTGTTGCAGCAGCTGAAGTTGGATTGGCCTTAGGTATTGTTCTTCGATTATTTCGCGAAAGACGTACAAGTTACGTTGATGCTGCGAACACGTTGAAATGGTAATTGACTAGTAAAGATAGATTAAGGAAGCCAAATAATGGGTATGGAACACGTATGGATACTTCCAGCAATTCCTATGGCTGTTTTTGTTTTGCTTGGTCTATTTAATGGATATATTCCTCGTCGTGGTGACTTCATAGCTGTTTTAGGGATGTCTTTGGTTGTATTGTTGGTTGGATTGGTCTTACTTGATTTTCAAGGATCTTTTTCTGATCATGAATTTCATCCAGCCGTAGGAGCAAATACTTATGCTTTCGACTGGTTAAATATTGGTAATGGATTTTTTGTAATTGAATTTAGTACTTATGTAGATGCGATTACGATGGTCATGCTTCCCGTCGTTTCCTTTGTTGCATTAATGGTGTTGGTTTATTCCATTGGTTATATGCATGGTGAGAATCGATATGGCTGGTATTTTGCAACTCTTTCATTTTTTGTCGCTGCTATGCTGTTGCTGGTTATTTCTGGCAATTTACTACAACTTTATTTGGCCTGGGAGGGTGTGGGTCTTGCTTCATATTTGCTAATTGGATTTTATTGGGAACGTCAATCAGCTGCGGAAGCAGCCAAGAAAGCTTTTATAACAACCCGTGTTGGTGATGTTGGTTTGTTGATTGGTATTATTTTATTGTGGAAAGCAACGGGAACCTTTGATATTCAAGAGCTGATTAGCGCAGCACAGGCTGGAGCTTTTAGTGAAACTTATCTGACGATTTCACTGATTTTTCTTTTCTTAGGTGCGGTTGGAAAATCTGCACAATTCCCACTACATGTTTGGCTTCCTGATGCTATGGAAGGTCCTACTCCAGTAAGTGCACTCATACATGCCGCAACGATGGTTGTAGCAGGAGTTTATTTAATTGCTCGAATGTTGCCTATGTATGAGTTAGCACCTATTGCTCAAGATGTTGTTTTATATACAGGATTAATTACTGCATTAATGGCTGCCACTATGGGATTAGTCGCGAGTGATATTAAGCGCGTATTAGCATTTTCAACAGTTTCACAGCTTGGATTTATGTTTGTTGCTCTTGGTGTAGGTGCTGTAACCGCTGCAATGTTCCATTTATTTACGCATGCTTTCTTTAAATCTTTGCTGTTTTTAGGTTCCGGTTCTGTCATTCATGCTACCGAGCAACAAGAAGTTGAAGGTCTTGGTGGATTGCGAAAGAAAATGCCAATTACCGCAGCCACTTTTATTATTGGTAGCTTGGCTTTGGCAGGTATTCCAATATTTGCTGGGTTCTTTTCAAAGGACGAAATTTTACATGCATTAATGGATTCAGGACCAAGCTGGGCTTACATGGTACTTGCAGGAACTGCATTACTAACCGCTATTTATTCCACACGATTAGTATTGCTCACTTTTTTTGGAGAAACACGCAATACCGAATCTTATAGTCACGCGCATGAGTCTCCACGCATTATGACTGTACCACTGTGTATTCTAGCAGTACTGGCGACGGTTTCAGGTTTTTTTGCAATCGATCAGGTTGGAAAACTATTAGGATTCGAAGGTGGTATCGGTTATTTGGTTTACCCAGTCGGTGGGCACCCGCATGAATTTAAGTTGTATGTTCTTTTTGCAACTGTAGCGACAATTACTGCTCTTGTTGGTTTATTAATAGGATGGATTTATTGGCACGGAAATGCTCAAAGAGCTAATGCGGCTAAGGAATGGGCACCCGAGCTACATCAACTTTTGGTAAGAAGATATTACATGGATGAACTCTATCAAGGGATCATCAACAGAGTTATTTTGGGTGCTGCAGCAGTAGTTGCCTGGTTTGATAAACGCGTAGTTAATGAAACTGGCGTAGACGGTGGTGCCCAATTAATTAATTTCTTGGGTTGGCGTCTTAAATTTACACAAACTGGACGAATACCTAATTATGTCCTTGCAATGGCAGTTGGAGTACTAGCAGTGATTATTGTTGCTGTTAGTAATAGTTAAAGAGGTTGAATAGATGACTGAGCCTGATGCTTTAGCTCTAGTAGCAGTGTTCCTGATACCTTTGGGGACTGCTTTGCTGTTAATGGTTGTACCATCAACAGAACGTTCTTTACTGATTGGAATTACAGCACTATCTGGATTTGCAATGTTTGTTTTATCAGTAATGATTTTTTTGCAATACGATTTTGAAGGTGCACAATTTCAAGGTGTTCGTGCTTGGACCTACATGGAAAATGTTGGATTGTTGGGTGCAGATGGTATCCAACTAAAAGTTGGTATTGATGGTATAGCTGCTGCGATGGTTCTATTAACAGGAATTGTCATCCTTCCAGGAACTTGGGTTTCATGGAAGATTCAAGATCGAATGAAAGATTTTTTCATTCTTCTATACATTCTCACTGCGGGCGTTTTTGGAACTTTCGTAATGCTCGACATGTTTGTTTGGTTCTTATTTTATGAGATGGCACTTTTACCGATGTACTTGTTAATTGCGGTTTGGGGTTCAACTCGTAAAGAATATGGTGCAATGAAGCTCATGATCATGTTGCTTGCGGGATCGATATTGATATTTACTGCTATTTTTGCGGTCTATGCTGAAGCTGGTTTAGGTACTTTTGATTTGACTCAATTATATGGTGTTCAATTTGATGAGGACTTCCAAAAAATATATTTCCCAATGATTGCAATAGGGTGTGGCATTTTAGCAGCATTGTTCCCATTCCATTCATGGTCACCTGACGGTCATGCATCTGCTCCTACTGCTGTATCTATGTTACATGCTGGTGTGTTGATGAAATTAGGTGCATTTGGGATTATTCGCCTTGGATTCCAAATGCTACCTGAGGGTGGAGCATTCTGGGCTCCAGGACTGATGGTTCTCGGTATTACAGCAGCTTTATATGGTGCAATTTCTGCATTAAGACAGACAGATCTCAAGTTAATGACTGGATTTTCTTCAGTGTCTCATATGGGATACGTCATGGTCGGATTAGGTACTCTTAATGTAATCGGGTGGAGTGGTGCGGTTTTGCAAATGTTTGCTCATGGAATCATGACTGCACTTTTCTTCTTGTTAATTGGTGGAATGTATGATCAG
>JAKUNM010000013.1:9376-31836 GCA_022451865.1 Dehalococcoidia bacterium | reverse complement strand
CCTGTCATGATCGCTACGGGTGGAATAGGCATCGTAATCAATGCCATACTTCGAAGAAGTGCAATCCTGACAGTCCATGAATACAATCAACACGTTGAAAATTCCGTAGATACATTAGCTCCCACAGGTGACGATATCTCATCAACTTAAAACAGAGGCTCACAATTTAACTGCCGTATTTTTTGAACAAAATTTTGGCACAATCTCTGAATCGTACAGACTGTTGTAAATTACCGTGTACTATAAAGCCAATAATCACGAGACATTATCGACTAGAGGATTAGTAGATACAGCATTTTGTAACTTTTAATCAGCATGATCAAATCTACTTATTGATACAACGGGAGAATTTATGAGTCAGTTATTTAGTGCACTTAAACTCAATCCCACTACCGAGATGAAAAATCGATTTATGCTGGCTCCTCTTACTAATTGTCAGAGTAATGATGATGGGACTATGTCAGAGGAAGAGTTCCATTGGTTGACCATGCGTGCAAAAGGTGGATTCGGTCTCACTATGACATGCGCATCGCACGTACAGGAAATAGGTAGAGGATTTCCTGGTCAGATGGGAATATTTTCCGATACACATTTACCAGGCCTCACTCGTTTGGCTACAGAAATCAAATCGCACGGAAGTCTTTCAATTATTCAATTACATCATGCTGGAATGCGTGCTCCAGAAGTGCTTATAGGTGAGCGTTCGATATGCCCTTCAGATAATAAAGATGAGAATGCTCGCGGCATGACTTTAGAGGAGGTTTACCAACTGAGAGATGATTTTGTTCAATCAGCAATTCGTGCTGAAAAAGCTGGATTTGATGGAGTCGAACTTCACGGAGCACATGGCTATATTCTCTGCCAATTCTTAAGTAGTGAAACCAATCATCGCACTGACCAATACGGTGGTAATTTAGAAAACAGAGGTCGACTTCTAAAAGAAATTATTCAAGGAATACGCACATACTGTTCTTCCGATTTCATATTAGGTGTAAGACTTTCCCCAGAAAGATTTGGTCTGCAATTATCTGAGATTAAGGAATTCGCACAAACCCTTATGACGGAAGAAAATATAGATTTTCTCGACATGTCTTTATGGGACGTTTTTAAAGAACCTAATGAGAAAGAATTCCAAGGTAAAACGTTGCTAGCACATTTCACAGAACTTAATCGAGGTAATGTAAAACTAGGCGCTGCAGGAAAAATAACGAATCCAAGCGAGGCGGAAATCATCATCTCACAGGGAGTTGACTGGATAATGCTGGGACGTGCAGCAATACTGCAACATAATTTCCCAAACTTATATTTTGCTAATCCTGATTTTATTCCTGTGCAAACACCAGTATCCAAAGATCACTTAAGAAATGAAGGATTATCGGATAAATTTCTCGAATACATGAACAGATGGGATGGTTTTATTCTCGACTAGCTATTCGAGTTAATTGTTGAATTATTCACTTAATAATTCGAAAATTTTTGTTTTGAATAAATCTTTTCCTCGGCTGACATTTTCATTCCAACTTTCTGATGCATTCTCATCAGCATTATCTGAAATGTATTTAAAACATAAAAAATCAACATTTTTATAGAGACAAACTTTCGCAATTGCATAAGCCTCCATATCAACTAAATCAGTATTTAATTGTGGCAATTCAGTAACAAAACTATCACCACTACCACAGGAAAAACCTTTACGACCAAATGAAATTTCAGAAATTTCATCAAATGGAGTTTCACCTACCTCTAATCCTAAAGCTGAAACATCCATATCTCTTTGAAAAAAATGCGAGACTTCTACAAGGCCACTTAAACCACTCTTTAGGCTACCTGCTGTTCCATAATTTATGATGGTTTTTGGAGAAAATTGATGAATTAATTCGCTAGTTTTAAATGTCGCATTTACTTTTCCAACACCTGTGTATTCAATATGAAGATTAGGCAATGTCATTCGTGGAAGCTCTCTTTCAAGTGCGACCAAAACAATAACCTCGTCCATAGAATATGTTCTTCCAATTTTACTAAGTGATATCTTTTAATACCTCGATATGGGCTGGACCAATTCCACAACATCCGCCAATGATTTGAACTCCACTATTCTTCCATTTTTGCGCATAATCTTGGAATAGAACAGGTTCAATAATATCGACAAATTGCCAACTAGGTCTTTGGAAATAACCACAATTGGGATAAACACCTATCGCACCATCCCAATATTTTTTTAAAGCTTCTATTCCTAGGGTCGTATCATCAATATTGCTATGCATAATATGAATAGAGGCAGCATCATACTTTGTAACTGCCTCTAAAGTTTCATCAAAACTTCTATTAAGATCATCGTACATGTACAACTTTTCCGCAGTCCCTAATGAACTTGAAGCAATAATGCCATCTTTTCCACTTCGACAACTCATTCCGATCCAAACATCTACGCCTGCCTTCATAGATTCTTCAATTGCAGGAATTGCCACCTCAGGTTCTTGCATCATTTCAAGCATGATGAGATCAGCCCCTGCTTCAACTAATATTTCACTTTGCTCTCTATATGTCGCTCTTAATGTAGATGGTTTGGACCATTCGGAAGCTAACCCCATACCATCTGCAAGGAAATCAGAAATAGAGCCAGCGATAGCAATTCCTGTCATTCCAGTTTCAAGAATTGCCTCTTTCGCAATGTTGACTGCAGCAGTATTAATCTCTTTTACTTGATCACCAAAACCTGCAGGTTCAAGTACTTGTCGAGATGCGGCAAATGTATTGGTAATTAAGACCTCAGCTCCTGCAACAATATAATCTTTATGAATTGATTTAAGAATTTCACTATGAGTAGTTACAGAAGGACTACACCAAGCATTTTTATCCATTGGAACACCGCGACGTTCTAGTTCAGATCCAGTAGCACCATCGAGAATAATTTGCCCACCAGCACTTAATCGTTCCTTAAGCCAAGATGGTGTCGTCATAACCAAACCTCATACTATTCATTTAATTCAGGAATAACCCAAAGAGGATTATCACCTCGCGCAACCCTCTGAACATTATCAAAACCATTACGAACACGTGCTGAAAAACTTTCAAAAGTCGGTCCTGCTAAATGTGCAGTAAGAATAACATTTTCAAGACCAAACAAGGGATGATCTTCCGGAGGAGGCTCTTGCTCAAAAACATCTAATCCAGCACCAGATATTATTCCTTCGGCAAGTGCATTATACAAAGCAGATTCATCTACAATTGGACCACGGGCAGTATTTATTAAAATAGCGTCAGATTTCATCACAGCTAACTCATCTGCCCCCACCATATGATGAGTTGATGAATTATATGGAACATGAAGTGAAATGATGTCAGAATTCAGAAAAATTTCGCTTAAGAGGTTAAATTTAACACCTAAAGCATCTTCCTCATTTTCTGTTAAGCGATCAATATCATAATAATTCACTTTCATACCAAAAGCTGAGGCGCGACGAGCAGTCTTTTTCCCAATAGTTCCTAATCCAATAATGCCTAATGTTTTACCACTAATCTCATGTACACGAGGAGTGACCTTACCTCGCCATTTACCTGCAGTAACAGTTATATGCTGTTGAACTAATTTACGTGAAACAGCAAGCATTAACATCAACGCATGTTCAGAAACTGCTATTGAATTTGCACCACCATTATTAGCAATCGGTACACCGTACTGTCTTGCCGCTTGGATATCAGCTTTATCATATCCAGCACTCAATAATTGAATTAGACGGAGATGTTGGGCATCTTGATATAGTTTTTCATTCACTAAACTATCGACAAAGCCAACTAGATACTCTGCATCCATAAGTGCGTCTTGATATTCACTGCTATGAGCCTCAGCAATGACAAGATCAAAACCAGATGGAGATATCATGCGAGCTTCATCAGCAGCATCAGGAAAGTCAGTTACAAAAACAATCTTAGGCTTCACTATGCCTCCTGAGCTACAGCTAAATGGATAATAATTTTACAATTAATATCGCATTTAATTGAGAATTTTTCCTACCTTACGATAATTTTTTCAGTACAGTTATCCCATGTGTAAAATAAATAGCATTGAAGAACTGGCACATCATGAAGCATCACATGCTGTAGTTAACTACTTTTTCAATCACCCTGTAAGAAAAATTGACCTCACGACATACGATGAAAAGTCACCTCCTACATTTGAATACCTACCCATCTATGGCAAGGGACGTATGTTTACTAAAAATGATGGACGAGAATATGAATATATAGCCAATCAATCAATTATAGCGCTCATGGCTGGAGGGTTAGGAGGGCAGCTCGCGACAGGACAATTCAATACCGACGGATGTATTAATGACTTACACAAAGCAAGAGAACTTATTTCATATTTGCTTTCAAAAGATGATGAAACAGCTGGTGAAAATGAAATGCGTGCGCTTTTTGGACAATGTCTTGGCGAAGCGAAAGAATTAATTGAACAAACACCCCATATTCAAAAACAAATCACAGCTTTAGCTAGTTCATTATTAGAAAAAAAACAGCTTACTGGTACAGAAGCTATCAATATAATTAACGCCGCTACACCTGACATTGTTAATCGTTCTAGAGATGCAATACCGGAAGTCGAGATACAAGAAAGACGTATGTATAATTCGGAAAATCACTATGCATAAATAGTAGTCCAGCAACCACTATTGCTTTCTTCAACAAGATAGTTACTATGCGTACATACTGCCACGAGGAGGTCTCCATGGACTTTGAAGATTTATTATTTGAAAAAGACGGTGATGTTGCAATTATCACTCTTAATCGACCCGATAGAATGAATGCCATGAGTGCAGCAATGACCCAAGGAATGTTAGATTTAGTCCGTGAAATGGGAAAAGATCCTGATGTAAAAGTAATCGTACTTACTGGTGCTGGGCGCGGGTTTTGTGTCGGAGCAGATGTCAGTAATCTATCAAAAATTACTGGTGCGGATGGAAAAGAACCTGAACCGAGACCTGTAACATTGCCTCACTCTTGGGAAAGCGCTCAATTGGTTTTTGCACAGTGTGACAAACCAATTATCGGTGCAATTAATGGATATGCTGTTGGTGCCGGTTTTGGATTGGCACTTACACCAGATATACGTATCGCATCTGCTGATGCAAAGTTTGGTGTTTTACAAACAAAACGTGGACGGCGACCAGATGGTGGCTTAAATTTCAGACTCCCGAGAATAGTTGGTGTACAAAAAGCTTTAGAATTAATGTGGACAGGTGAAATGATCGATGCGGAAGAAGCCTTAAGATTAGGACTTGTATTAAGAGTGGTAGAACACGATGATCTCATGGAGGAAACTCTTAAATTCGCTCATGAGATTGCACAAGGACCTTCGATTGCACAAGCATTAGCAAAACGGATGGTATATAAAACAATGTTCCCAGAGTCAGATCACATCGCAGCAGCAGAAATGGAATATTACACAGGAATTCTTATCAACAGCACAGAAGATGCTAAAGAAGGAGTTCGAGCATTCGTTGAAAGACGTGATCCAGAGTTTAAGGGAAGGTAACTCTAGTATAAAATAGAGAAATCACTGAACTTTTAAGAACTAAATCTTTCAGGGCGGAATTCTTTTAGCAAAGGATCAGGACTGTTACCAAGAACTTCTTCTGAAACTAACCTACCAATCAAAGGACCCATAGTAACTGCACTATGGGTCACTGCGACGTAGGCATTTTTATATTGCGGTAGTAAACCTGCAACAGTAAATCCATCAGCAGGTATCGGACGAACACCTAAATGAGCTTTTGCGATTTCTGTATTCTCTAACGCAGGAAGTACAGATTTTGCAAGATCATGTAACTCATATGCAAATGAAGGTATTGGATCAACGATGGACTTTTCATCGACGGCCATATCATATAAATCAGCACCTATTCGAATCCCACCTGAAATATCTGGACGTAAATGACAAGAGATATCATCTTTCGCAACATTGGCTGTATATGCAGCACGACCGTGATGAACAACACGAGACAATGTCTCTGGAGGAACAGGGGAAGTCACAATTAAAAATCCTGGTTTACGATTGACGGGTACTGGAACTTGTATCGAATCAGCTAACAAACCTGTAGATACACCTGCACATATAATTATCGAATTAGCTGTGAAAGTACCATTTGTTGTTTTGATATCAGTTATTACCTCACCATTTTTATTAAAACTCTGTACAGAAACATTCTCAAAAATATCTATATTCTCTGAAGAAGCACCTAATAAAGCACTGATAATTTGAGGAGGATCTACCCATGCTTCATCATTGCAAAATAAAACCTGCTCAGCAATTTCTGGAAATTTAATACAAGGTTCAAGTTGTTGAGCCTGTTTTCTGTCCATCATTTCTACAGCATAATCAAGTGAAGTAAGAGTATTATATCGGTTGATAAGAAAATCATCATCAGCCTTCGATGCGGCCCAGTAGAGTGAGCCTGTGCGGTGTACATCTACCGTATGTACTTGTTCTTCCAATGAAGAATATTCCTTCATGCCTGCAACATTTAAGTCATGATAAGGCCCTGGATCTTTCCCATGTGAATTTAGCCATGCAAAACTATTATTACTTGCAGCTTTAGCAATAGTATTAGCTTCTAATAGGGCCACTTTCTGACCTGCACGGGCAAGGTTATAAGTAGTAGTAACGCCAAGAATACCACCACCAATTACAATAGCATCGTATGCATCAACCATTCTTTTCCCCTATCCGCTTTAATTTTTTTCCGCGCTGCATTTGATTCTCCATGCCTTCAGGTAGTTCAACATTCGCATCATCAAAAGCTTTGCGGGTTACAGCAGCACGCGGAGAAAATATATCATCTCGATGACTTGAAACCCAATCACGTCCAGCTTGCGTGGTTTGAATCATATTTTGAAAATGAGGCATTACAAAACGTGCCCATAATTCATAAGAACGGAATGTCGCTTCTGGTTCAGCCCATTCGTGAGCTAAACCCATGAAACCACCAAACCCACCTGTTAAGTCGATCAACCCTTCAATGAATTCAATAGCATCATCAGGTGTTCCAACAATTGCACCACCACGTTCAATCATTGATTCGATACTTTCGGTATCAGAGGAAGGAGTTCGACCAAGAGTTTCGCCAAAATATTCAACATTATATGCATAGGATCCTTCACGAACTTCATCGATAGCTCGCTCTCTGGATTCTGCCAAATGCACTGGAATGACTAATCGCCAATCATCTCTCGATAAAGATGTCCCATGAAGCTGAGATTGTTCCATAGCCCAATTCCACGCTTCAGGAAGGGCAACTAAAGCTCCAGGTTGAAATGCAGCCATTGATAGTAATCCTGCTCCAAATTGTCCCGCTGCCATTGGGCCAGCAGGAGAAAATCCATGTGCAACTGCAATCGGCAAGTGAGGTCTTGTATATGAAGCAATTTGCAAACGTGCATCACGAAGTGTAAACCAATTTGTTGTCATATTCACAGGTTCTTCTGCTTTCAATAAAGCAACAATAGCCTCTAGTGACTCCATCATCATTTCACGTTGTTTTGTTGCATCAATACCCAACATATATGCATCTGAAGTTAAAGCACCTGGACCTACACCAAACATTGCTCGCCCTCGTGTCATGTGGTCTAACTGCACCATTCTATCTGCAACTATGAGTGGATGGTGATACGGTAAGCTAGTCACTCCAGTGCCAAGGCGTATGGTACGAGTTCTATTTGCTAAAGCTGCAATGACTAAGCCTGGATCAGCAATAAGTTCCCAACCAGCACTATGATGCTCACCTATCCAAACTTCATCAAAACCTAATCGATCAAGATGTTCAATTAATGCCATATCGCGATCAAGAGCAAGAGTTGGATTTTGTCCTGTCTTATGAAAAGGTGCTAAAAAAATTCCAAATGACATTCTATCTGGGCGATACGTCATAGTATTCCTAATCTCTAAAAACATTATTTTTAAATAGTTGTTTTCTAAACTATACTATTTCCATTACTGAAAGAGTAAAAACATTTTTACATCAGCAATATTTGAGCTATTCTCAGCATACCTAAATCAGAATAAGGACTAGTAGGAACACATGATAGAAACAGAACGACTTACACGAACTCTTAACCCGAAAACACTGGCAGTAATCGGTGATGTTTCAAGAACTAACTACCGATGGCTTCGATGTATGAGTACATTTCAAGGAAATATATATTCTGTTCAAATTGATCCAAATGAAATACCTGGTATCGAAGAAATGGGAATCAAAAATTATCAAAGTTTAACTGAAATCCCAGAAGATATCGATTTTGTCCTCGTTGCGGTACCACGAGTTGCCGCAAATGCAGTACTGAAAGACTGCATCAATAAAGGTGTTGCTGGAGCAGCATTCTTCACCTCTGGATTTGCTGAAACACATGTACAAGAAGCTATCGATTTGCAAAAAGAATTTACAGATATCGCACGTGAATCTGGGATAGCAGTAATCGGTCCAAATTGCATGGGGCTATATAATCCTGCAGCAGGAGTACGTTTTGGTGAAAAACAAGCTGTAGGATTTGAAGGTGATACGACATTCATTTCACAAAGTGGAGGTCATGCTGGTGATATTTCTGCTGCAGCATATGCCAATGGTGTCCCTGTTAATAAAGTAGTCAGTTTTGGTAATGGAGTTGTCTTAGAATCTGCAGATTATCTGGAATATTTTGGCAATGATGAACAAACACAGTTTATTGGCATGTACATCGAAGGATTACATGACGGACCACGTTTTACAAAAATTTTGAAAGATGTGGCAAAAAGAAAACCAGTAGTGCTTTGGAAGGGCGGGATGACTGATGCAGGACGTAGAGCAACAGCATCACATACAGCTTCTTTAGCAGGGTCAGATAAAGTTTGGAATGCAATGTGCAAACAGACTGGTGCACTTCAAGTTGAATCAGTTGATGAAATGATTGACCTCATCAATGCACTGCGTTTACTACCGAAATTTACAGGTAATGGTCTGGGGGTGACTGGAGGATCTGGAGGACAATCAGTTGCCATGGCCGATACCTTTGCGCGCGCAGGATTACGTATTCCTGATCTTTCAAATGGATCTCAAGAAAAATTAGGAAGTTGGTTCTCACTTGTAGGAGCCAGTTTTGGAAATCCTGTGGATATGGGTTCGAACCGAGAACAGGTCGATGTAATACTTGACACGCTCACAACGGACGAAAACGTCGACTGCTTATTAGTACAAGTACGACCACCTCAAGATGATGATGAGGATCGAGAACGTATGCAAACACAGATTGATTCATTGAAAAGATTAAAATCCACTACAGACAAACCCATCGCTGTAATAGCTCATTCTTCTACCCCAGCTCATGATGGAAGTGCCATAGCCGATCTTTCAAAGACATTAAGAGAAGAGTCCATTCCCACATTTATTTCCTATGAAAGAACGGCTAGCGTCATACAAAAAGTTTTAGAATATAATCAAAATCATTAAGTATTCTTTTGCTTTAATATTGTTTTTCGAGTCGCTGTTCCACGATATGAAAATAAAAATTTCAGCGTCAATCGATTGAACATTAATCGTGAAACTATTCCTCTAAATCCTTGATGATGTGCATACCAAATTTGATCATGTACTTCTGTTTCATTAGAGCTTAGAGCACGAAATTCATGACGATGCACCCAATATTTCATCGGACCTTCAGACATCACATCTGTAAATCCTTCAGAAAAATCAACATCACGATGGATTGCTTTCCACTTAATCTTAAAAGGAGCAATACCTACTTCAAATTCGACAATTGATCCGTCACTTAATGGCTCACTTGTTATAATTTTGAATCCACTCAATGGTGGTCGTAAGTTTTCCAATGCACTCTCACTGGCATGAAAAAGTGCCACTGTCTCAAGATCACTTTTAACAATAAATCGACTCTCAAATGAAGCATTCTCGATGGGTATCTCAACAGTACTTTCATTCGTTAAGAATTTTGCAACTCTCGTTGATGTTGCCAACCCTGAAGTTACCGCACCTTCAATAGAAGGAGTAGCTAGGTAGTCTCCACTTAAGAACACTCCTTGGATGAGCTGAGGAACTTCAGGATTGATAGTCATCACTGGGTTTTTCGGCAAGGCATGCTTAATTCTATCTACGCGAATTAGTTTCCAATCTATAACCTTTGATCCATACCATGTCGTAAGTTCACTTAAGCATTGAGCGCTAAGTTCTTCATCACTTAATAACGGGTTATCCAGAATTGTGACGCTAACAAGTGAACGATTATCTGAAGAATAATTTGAGGCGACATCACTCATACAAACTATATGGTTAATTATTCCGTTACCAGAACCATTGAGGATTAAAATATTATCAGATACAGGCGAAGTAGCTGCAGCGTATGAAATGCTAGTCACTTCATAATCGCCCAATTCATTGTTCAGAATACTATGCCCTGTCAAATCTTCGGCAATTTGTTGAGGAGCAGCTATAATCACAGAACGACATATTATTAATTGACCATCAGAGAGATGTACATTTACTAACTCACCTGGCTGAATTTCTTTAACTTCAGTATTTGTAAAAATTACACCCTCAGGTAATTGAGCAGCTAGTTGTTCCGGAATTGCCGCCATTCCATTCGACGGTACTGCACCATCACCTTGTGTGAACATCCTAAAAACAAAATCAAAAAAACGAGAAGAAGTTCTTAATTCTGATTCTAAAAAAATCCCACCAAAAAATGGTCTAAAAAAAGAATTGATGAACTTTGGAGTGAAGTTCAGTGATTGTAATTTTTCATCAGTAGTAGTTTCCGAACGAATGAACAGATTGTTCAATGAAAGAGCAAGAGCTGATCGACGAAGGCGTAAAACTTTAATTTTGTCACGAAACGATCCAACTGCAGAAAAGATTGTGTTAACAATTTTAGATGGTCGACGTAATGGATCTATTACAGAAGTGAACTTTTTTCCTGTCCAAATTACCGCCCCAGGAGAAAACGTTTGAAGATCAAGTTGATCTAAATCGAGAACATTTTGAGCATTTGGGTAGGCAGTCAAATATACCTGGAAACCATGATCAATTCTAAATCCATCAACTACATCAGTTCGGATTCTACCACCGATTACTGATTCTCTTTCTAAAACTCGTACGCTGAAACCTTTAGAATAGAGTTGTGTAGCTGCAGTTAATCCTGCCATACCAGCGCCGACTATCAGAACATCTAAAACATCATTTGCAGATTGGTGTGACATTATTCGCTAAACTCTTCAAATTCCAGTAAATGTTGCTTGATAAATAATTGATTCGAATCAAATTCACTAATATCAAAAGTCTGTATCAACTCCTCTGATTGCAGTTTATTAAATCTCTTCCACTGGGTATCTGACATATAAAAACTTATACTTTCTAATCGATCAAATGAGCCACGAAGAGATACCCATTCTCTTAATCGTTCATTCCAACCACTTAATGTATGTACATAATCTTTACGGATTTTTCGGATAACAACGGTATCTTTAGAACGATCTTCTAACCATAAAGACAAAGCAGAGGACAATTTCTTAGAAATAGGTCCGATTTCTTTCTCACTTAATTTACGTAATTCCAATTCTCTTTCATAATCACGAAGTAATAAATCTATAATTCTTTCAGAAGGCTCTTCTTCAAGAAATTCGTCCATGACTATTCCTCATTTTTTATTCTTATATACAATACCGCCAATTATTCTCATAGACTAAATAATTTGGAGGAAGGATAATTATGCAAACTCTTAAAGCTCTGATCGAAAAATCTGATCCTGTAATTACAACTCTAGTTTCCAATCCGCTGATGGCAAAACTGGCCGAACAAGCTGGATTTAATGCCTTGTACTTAGGTGGAGGCATGTTGGGCTATACAAAAGTATTTTTAGAAGCAAATCTAAATATCACAGATCTGGTCCAAATTGGGATAGAAATACGTAGTGCATCGCAACTTCCGCTTATTCTGGATGGTGCAACTGGGTTTGGAGACCCTATGCACATGCATCGTACAATTCCTTTTGCTGAATCTGCTGGATTTGAAGCGATAGAAATTGAAGACCAAATTATTCCTAAACGTGCACACCATCATGCAGACATTGAACACATGATCCCCCAGCAATTAATGGTAGAAAAAATAAAGGAATCTATTAATGCTCGTAGAAATAATGATTTTTTGATTATTGCTCGCACAAATGGAATCCGTTCCACATCATTAAGTGACGCATTAGATCGTGGGAAAGCTTATAAAGATGCAGGTGCAGATGTTCTAATGCTTTCACCGAGAAATAGGGAGGAGCTTTTAGCAATCTCAAATAATTTAGAAGGTCCATTCCAATTATTAGTCCCCAACGGTGGATTGACTTCTTTAGAAACTGATCGGAATGAATTAGGAAGCTTAGGATTTAAAATCCTCATAGATGCCTCACAGCCAATGTTAGTAGCTTTAAGGGCATGGAAAACTTTCTATGAAACTATGGATGACAACTTTCAAAGTCCAATGCTTTCAAAAGAAGATGCTTCTTATTGGTCTGAAGAATTAAAAAATGTTGTAGAACTGCAAAAACTTTTGGAAATTGAAACAAGAACTGTTGAAAAATAAGATAGAAATTTCATTAATATCTCACAAATCGATAGAAAAGTTGTAAGCTAGCAAGAATCAAAAATAGAATATAGCTAGGACGATATATATGTGTTTCCCTTATGATGCCATACCTCCGATTAAGCCAATTGAAGGAGCTGCCATCGATACAAGTGACTTAACTTTGGCAGCTGATGATGGCAATAATTTTGCAGCTTTTAGAGCAAATTCTGATGAGAAAAAAGGCCCTGGAGTAGTAGTGCTCCCTGATGTCCGAGGATTATTCCCATTTTATGAAGAATTAGCTATGAGATTTGCTGAACGAGGTTATGATGCAATCGCATTCGACTACTTTGGGCGGACAGCAGGTGTAGGGAAACGTGACGCAGATTTTGAATATATGCCACATGTCGATCAGACAACTTATGAAGGTTTACGTTTAGATGTAAATGCCTGTGTTCAGTATTTACGTACAGATCAACCAGATAGAAAAATTTTTACAATGGGATTTTGCTTTGGTGGTAGTGGGTCATGGCAGCAAGCAGCGCAAGGTCATGGTTTATCAGGTGCTATCGGCTTTTACGGTCATCCGACACGTGAAGGACGTCCTATAGGAGCACCAGCAGTCGTAGATTTAGTATCTGATTTTGAATGCCCCATCCTTGGATTAATGGGAGGTGCTGACCAAGGTATCCCTGCAGATGTGGTGGATATTTATGAACAAAAGTTATCAGATAATGAACATCCGCATGACATATTTACATATTCAGGAGCACCTCATTCATTCTTCGATCGTGGATTTGAAGAATACAAATTTGAATCAGATGATGCTTGGCAAAGAGTATTGAAATTTATAGAAACATATTCTTAAGATTCTCTTAACAAGTTCTTAAAGTATGCATAAAAAAATATACTTATAATGATTCAATGGTAAAAATACTAGTTGTTGAAGACGATGTCACTATTCAAGATATGGTGGCATACAACCTTGAACGCGATGGATATGAAGTCATTACAAAATCTGACGGCGCTGAAGGCTTAGAAGCAGCACGTAATGAACAACCCGATCTTATAGTGCTTGATCTTATGCTTCCAAAAATGTCAGGGTTAGATGTGTGTAGAATTTTACGCCCAGAATATTCAATGCCCATTATCATGCTAACAGCACGTGACAACTTAGCTGATAAAATACACGGACTTGAATTGGGCGCTGACGATTATCTAACAAAACCTTTCTCCATGCGTGAACTTCGAGCTAGAGTACAAGCTGCCCTTCGCCGTGAGGACCTTTCAGGTCAATCCACTCCACATCCAAAAACAGAGAGTTCCTCTCTTGTAGCTGGGGACATCTTTGTGAATTTAATTGGTCATGAAGTACAATTAGATGGTAAAAAAATCTCTATGCGCCCCAGAGAATTCGATTTACTTGAATACCTAATCCGACATGATGGACAAGCATTAACAAGAGAAATGATCCTTGAATCTGTATGGGGCTATAGTTACCCAGGGACTACAAGAACTGTGGACGTACATATACGATGGTTACGAGAAAAACTTGAAAAAAATCCTGCTAAACCAGTGCATATACTGACTATCCGCAGTTTAGGGTATAAATTCGTGGCATGAACTTTTTGAATTGGTACCGCCTATTTATCGTATTCATGTGCATACTTATTGGTATCTCAGTTTTTTTTGCTGCCGCTGAGATAACTTTAATAATCACGCTACTAGCAATGATAATGTTTGTTACTTTGTCTGCAAAATTAAGTCGACAAAACATTGAAAGCAGCATTGTCATCGATAATACTGCAGAAGTTCAATCAGATATTAATCGATATATTAACAATATATCCATCCCAATTATTATGCTAGATGATCAACTTCGAGTAATTCATTACAACCACAATGCACTCTCATTATTTAGTAACCTAGAAAATAATGAATCCAATCTTTCATTGATTCGTGCCACCTTGAATCACAATGTTGTCGAAATAGCCCGTGAAGCTGCATCAAGTATTCGTGAACTAACTCTGAACAACGGTGTCACTGTTGAAATGACTGCCGGAAAAATGTATATCGACAGTTTTGCAATGTATTGTACTGTCTTATCTTTTCAAGAAATTACCCTATTAAGAAAAGCCCAACAGGCACGCTCTGACTTGGTGGCCAATGCATCACATGAACTTCGTACTCCTGTCGCCGCTGCAAAAGCTATTGCAGAAACATTGGAAGAAGGAGTCGATGATGAATTAATGCGGCAAGATTTTCAATCAAGATTAGTTGATGAAATTACTCGACTTGAATCAATTATTGAGGGATTACTGCGACTTGCACGTCTTGAAGCTGGTACAGAAACTATGAATGTCGAACTCTTGTCTCCAAAAGAACTCTTTGAAATTGCTATTGAAAGGTTTAATCCACTCCTCAAACCTTTACAAAAAATTTCTCTCGATAGTATGGCGATATCGAAAATATATGGTGATAAAGAACAAATTTTAGAAGTCATTACAAACTTGCTAGATAATGCACTACGTGTCACTCCAGAAAATGGAAAAATTACTCTAACCACTATTGATGGAAATAATGAAGTTCGATTTGGGATATCAGATCAAGGCCCTGGTATAGCACTAGTCGATCATGAGCGTATATTTGAAAGGTTTTATAGCGGCGATTTGTCAAGAACAAATGCCTCAAACAGTGGCTTAGGATTAGCTATCGCACGCAATATACTAAATTTATTAGATGGCAGAATCTGGGTAGAAAACAACTCAGGACAAGGGACAATGATGTGTTTTACATTACCTACAATAGAAAAAAAATAAATTTATCCAAACCTTCCAGTAATATAATCTTCAGTACGATTCTCTAGAGGACTAGTGAAAACTCGGTCTGTAGGACCATATTCAACAAGGCGACCGACGAGATCGTCTTGTGCCAACATAAAAGCAGTATTGTCAGAAACTCTCGCAGCCTGTTGCATGTTATGCGTAACAATAATAATCGTATAATCCGACGATAATTCTCGCATAAGATCTTCAATACGTTGTGTGGCAATAGGATCTAAAGCGGAGCATGGTTCATCCATGAGTATGACTTCTGGTTGTACAGCTAATGCACGTGCGATACACAATCTCTGCTGTTGACCACCTGAAAGAGCCAGTCCTGAATCTTTCAATTTATCTTTAACTTCATCCCATAGAGCAGCTTGTTCAAGAGAATTTTGAACTAGTTCATCCATATCACCTCGATATCCATTAATGCGCGCGCCAAAAGCGACATTTTCATAGATACTTTTAGGAAAAGGATTTGGTTTTTGAAAAACCATTCCGACTATTCTTCGGACCTCCACAGGATCAACCGCAGGGCCATACAATTCTTCTCCATCAATTTTAACTTGACCCTCAATACGAGCGATAGGAATGAGATCATTCATACGATTTATACAACGAAGTAACGTACTTTTCCCGCAACCAGAAGGACCAATTAATGCAGTTATCTTATTACGTGCGACGTCAAATGAAACATCATCAATAGCCTGTTGATCAGCATACCAAAGTGCCAATTTTTCTATTTGCACAATTGGATCATCAATAATTAAATTCGTGCTAAGTACAGAACTATCTTGGGGCGTATTACTCACTTCACTTTCATTTGAAGCTTCTTCTTGAGTGTTTGAAGTCATTATTTCCTCATTAAATACAAATTTAATTTACCATTTAATATATTTTTATTCGTCTCATCTACCATTTCCATGACCAAATCGATAGCGAAGACTTACTGCAATAGCATTCATAACGAGTAATGCAATCAATAAAACCATTATCCCAGTCGCTGCAAGATCTTGGAAATCATGTTGTGGTCGTGCAGCCCAGTTATAAATTTGGATAGGCATTACTGTAAAATCATCCAAAAGATGTTCAGGAGTAAACGCAACAAATGTCAAAGCACCAATAGTAATTAACGGTGCTGTCTCACCAATCGCACGCGACAAAGCGAGAATAGTACCTGTCATCACACCAGGTAATGCCTCTGGCAAAACATGATGTCTGACAGTTTGCCAACGAGTAGCACCAACACCATATGAAGCTTCACGAATTGAAGGTGGTACTGCCCTCAATGACTCCTGAGATGCAACAATAACAACAGGAAGAATCAGTAATGCTAGAGTCAATCCACCTGTAAGTACTGAACGCCCAAAATCATTTAACCCGAGATCTTCTAAAGATGGGCCCACACCAATAGTACCTCTTACGAAAATCTGAAGTCCTAGTAATCCATATACGATAGAAGGTACACCAGCAAGATTTGAAATGTTAGTTTGCAATATTTTAGTAATCCAATTTTTAGGAGCATATTCTTCAAGATATATTGCAGCGGAAACACCCACAGGAAAAGCTATCATTGCAGTTGTTCCAATTACCCAAAGTGAACCCCAAAAAGCCGATTTAAAGCCTGCTTGATCTGGTTTTCGTGATGGGAAAAGATCAAGAAATTCTAATCGAAAATATCGGATACCATCTCGCCAAACTTCAACGAGCATAATGATTAGCACAGCAACACCAACCAGAGCTCCCAATAAAGCAACGACGCCAAATATACTACCTGTTAGATGGCGACGGCCTAATTTGGCATTAAAAAGGTTCGACCGAAAAGAAGTTTCTGAAGGATCTGTCGTCATTCGTAACGCTCCTTATATCGAGAAACGATACGATCGCTAATCACATTCATAATCAACGTAATTGCAAATAATGTCAGAGCAACCGCAAATATAGTTCGGAAAACAGTTGTACCCTGTGGTGTATCACCAAGAGAAACCTGCACAATATATGCTGTCATTGTCTGAACGCTTTCAAGTGGATTGGCTGTAATACGCGGGCTTGCTCCAGCAGCCAATGTAACTGCCATAGTTTCACCAATAGCTCGTGAAACTGCAAGAATATATGAGGCAACAATTCCACTTAATGCTGCCGGAAAAGTGACACGTGTCACAACTTCAAATTTTGTAGAACCAAGGCCATATGCTGCTTCGCGAAGTGAAGCAGGAACAGCACGAATTGAATCATCTGATATAGAAGAGACCATCGGTACAGTCATAATTCCAACGACTATCATTGCTGATAATGCATTAAACACACCTATATCAGGGAAAATAGTAGATTTAAGTAATGGTGTGATCCATGTCAAAGCAAAATAACCATAGACGATCGTAGGTACACCTGCTAATACTTCTAATATTGGCTTCAAAATATTACGAACCTTAGGTTGTGCATATTCCGAAAGGTACACAGCAGCTAAAGTGCCAAGCGGTAAAGAAATTAATGATGCACCTAATGCAATAAGTAACGTCCCACATATTAAAGGAAGAACTCCGAAACCAGCTGATGGGAATAAGGGTGTCCAACGAGTTCCAAAAAAGAAATCTTGAGGACTTACTTCACCAAAGAATGACAATCCTTCAGCAAGCAAGATAGCTACAATCCCTACTGTAGTTAGTATTGTAACTGCCGCACATACCATCAAAACTGCGGCAACAATACTTTCAGATAAACGACGGGAGCGACGACGTCGAAATCGCGTCGTCGCTCCCGAAGAGTTAATTACCGAAGAAGAATCTATTGCCATTTGGCTTCCATATCTTCGGCTTTCTTTTTTCTATTAACCTTTAATGGTTGCTTCAACCAAAGCTCGAGAAGCTTCAATTTCAGCAGTAGTCACACCAGTGTAACCAACTTCGCCTACAAGTGGAATGCTTGCATCGCTCAGATAGTAACGAACAAATTCACGCACTTGTGGCTTCTCACGTAGAGAGTCTGCACGCACATAAATAAACAATGGCCGTGAGAGCACATAACTACCATCTGCAACAGTTGCATTTGAAGGTGTAACACCTTCAACAGGAACTATCTGAAGTTTGTCCATGTTCTCTATGTAGTATGCATAACCAAAATAACCAATAGTGTTTTTATCACCACTAATACCAGTTACCATCACATTGTCATCAGTTGATGCAGTGTAGTCTGCTCGTGCACCACCCAAGTCTTCTGTAATTTCTTCGTTGAAGAAGTCAAAAGTACCTGAATCAGTGTCTGGTGCATAAATATCAATATCATCAGATGGCCAAGATGATTCTACTTGGTTCCATTTCATTATCGTGCCCTCAGATGGAGCACCAAAAATAGTACCTAGTTGTTCTTTGGTAACGCCTGCACCTAAGAAAGTATTCTCTTTACTGGTTACAACTGCAAGTCCATCAAGACCAACAAGAATTTCGATATACTCAACATCTTCATCAGCACAAAGCTTAACTTCTGATTCTTTAATAGGTCGTGATGCATCTGATATGTCGGTTTCACCAGCACAGAACTTCTTGAATCCGCCACCAGTACCTGAAACACCTACAGTCACACGTACATCTTTTGCGATTTTACTAAATTCTTCAGCAACTGCTTCAGTCACTGGGAATACTGTACTCGAGCCATCAACTTTGACATCACCAGAGAGACTGGAGTAGTTACCAGCACTTGCAGTGGACGCAGCACTTGCAGTGGATTCTGTTTCATCCTCTCCATTACACGCTATAGTAAATAGTGCTAGACAAGCAACAAGAAATCCGATGCCAAGAGAACGGCTGATTTTGAGCAATTGCTCCATATATTCTTTCCTCATATTCCCTGCGGGGAATACTGAATCTCCCCCACTGTATTGCATTTTATTTGTTGTTATGAGAATCAACCATGTTCGTTAAACGAATATTAACAAAACATGTGAAATTTAAGATTATTATTTGTGCATCAGAAATATAGAAAGTAGATCGATAGAAAACAATGGATACTCAAGATTTCAATAAAATTACAGCTAAGAATGTCAATATTCTTTTTCTGTGCATTCACAATGCTGGAAGATCACAAATGGCCGCTGCAATTGCCAACCATCTTGGAAAAGGAAAGCTGCGTGTCGACATGGGAGGCTCAGAGCCTGCAGAAACAATTAATCCACTGGTAGTTCAAGTCATGCAAGAAATCAATATCAATATTGAGCATTCCACACCTCGACCATGGACTTCTGAAATGCTTAAAATAGCGGATATTGTAATAACAATGGGATGTGGTGATAGCTGTCCAATATATCCTCATACGAAATATATTGACTGGAAAGTCTCTGACCCGCATGGTGAACCTATAGAAATTATAAGAAAAATCCGTGATGATATTTATATAAAAGTTGAAGAAATACTTGTGGAGTTGGGAGTAATAAGTGAATAGGATGTTGCAAAACTTAATTAGCAGAGGTAATGGTGGAAAGTTTATAGCAGAGTGTATTGGAACATTTCTATTAGTATTTTTTGGGACAGGTTCAGTGGCAACTGCTGTCTTTACTGGTGCACCAGTCGGACTTTGGCAAGTAGCTGTTATCTGGGGATTTGGACTTACCTTTGCTATCTATGCAACAGCAAGCATCTCAGGAGCTCACCTTAACCCTGCAGTTTCTTTAGCTATGGCAGTTTTTAGATCGAAAGAATTTCCAGGTTCACAATTATTACTTTACTGGATTGCACAATTTACTGGTGCAGCCATCGCGGGAATAGCTGTGCTACTAAGTTTCAGCAAATTTATTGAACGATTTGAAAGTGAACACGGAATCATTCGTGGTCAAGATGGTAGCCAGCTCAGTGCAATGGCCTTTGGAGAATATTTCCCTAACCCAGCAGTATTCGGTACAGATGCATCAGCTTTTGAACTCATTTCTCCGCTTGGAGCCGCCTCAATTGAAGCATTCGGAACTGCTATTTTGGTTTTTATGATCTTCGCCTTAACAGATAAACAGAATCGATCAGCACCAAGTAGTGTTATAGCACCATTTTTTATTGGATTCACTCTGGCAGCACTTATTAGCCTTTTCGCACCACTAACACAAGCAGGATGGAATCCTGCACGAGATTTTGGACCTAGAGTAATAGCATGGCTAGCTGGATGGGATTCAATGGCCATTCCAGGACCAAGAGATGGATTCTGGGTATATATCATAGGTCCTTGTATAGGTGGATTAGTAGGAGGGTTTATATATAGTAACTTACTCAGTAAGGCACATATATTTAACAATTCTCTAACCGACAAACAAAACTGATATCATATAATCGATCTATAATATTTTCACAAAACTGCTGTTTTGTGTGATAGGGGTTGACATGGTTTCATCAGATTCAATTACTCCTGAACCAACAGGTGCAGGAGGAGCACGTAGAGAATTCAGTCAGCAATTGGATTCTCTGCAGGATACATTGTTAGAAATGACTTCAATGGTTGATAGTGCAATTATTGAATCCATGCAGGCTTTGGAAAATCGTAATATTTCACTTGCTGAAAAAGTTAATAATGCAGATCAAGATATCAATAAACTAGAACTGAAACTCCAAAATCAGTGTGTTGAATTAATTGCTTTACAAAGTCCTCTTGCCAGAGATCTTCGCTTAATTCTATCCGTATCACAAATTGCTACTGAATTAGAAAGAATAGCTGACCATGCTGGTGGTATTGCTAGAATTGTCCTATTAATGGAAGATGAGCCTTTAGTAAAACCGTTAGTGGATATCCCTATTCAAGCTGAAAAAGCACGAGCGATGCTCAATAAAGCTATGAAGGCATTCGTTGAACGTGATATAGAGGCTGCTTACAGCGTAGACAAAGACGATGATGAAGTAGATGCACTTTATGACCATATTTATCGAGATTTAATCGATGTAATGGTCAGTGATCCTTCGGTCATAGAACCGGCAACATGGTTACTTTGGGTCTCTCACAATCTTGAACGTATCGCCGACAGATCTACAAATATTGCAGAGCGCACAATTTTTACTGCAACTGGAGAACTATCACCTGATATGTCATCATCGTCCTACTAATTATAGTTGATGGTTTATACTAACCAGTAACTGAATAACCTCAAAGAGTTAGTGAATCAATGTTTTTTACTGCCGAAAGAATTGTTACACATGAACAAATGGATCTATCTTTAGAGATTCGCCGTGAGGTTTTTATAGAGGAACAGGGCGTAGACCCTGAAGAAGAAATAGATGATTTCGATAATCTTGAAAAAATAAATGACACGGCTATACATGTACTAGTTTTTGAAAATAACCAACCGATAGCAACAGGTAGATTACTGTTGGATTCATCTGACAATGAATATGCACACATCACTCGAGTAGCAGTCTTACTCGGATATCGAGGAAAAGGCGCTGGTCTAGTCGTTATGCACTGGCTACAAGATATGGCGAAGCAAATAGGAAGAGATGGAATCACTCTTGCAGCACAAACACATGCAATTGGATTTTATGAAAAGCTAGGATATGTAGCACGCGGTGAAATTTTTTTAGACGCGAAAATTGAACACCGATGGATGGACTTAGTTTTTGACAATTAGATAATGTATGTAAATAACTCGTAAGGTAAAGAAATCCCCAATCCAGATGAACTCAATTCCTTAAACCTTCTGCAGTCTCTGAATCGGCTATTAATGTCGACTGACGCCAAGACACAAGTTTCTCAGGATTAAATCTATCAAATAACTCCCAGCCTTTTTGGCCACATGTCCACACTTCACATTTGGCAGATTGCGCAAGAAGTATGCAAGCGGCTACATCCCATATATGTGGATCAGGATTCTTCGATGCACGCAATACACCTGCGGCAACAAGAGCACCTTCTAATGCAGTTGATCCTAGATTACGGTATTCGAATGAATTTGATTGTGAGTGTTTAACTGGTGTGGTGACATTCCATCTGATTTTCCCTTTATTAATACGTCCCCGACCAACCAAAATTTGACCATCTAATTTTAATGCCCCCCCCCGATGTGTATGGTAAACCCCGGACG
>JAKUNM010000013.1:0-9366 GCA_022451865.1 Dehalococcoidia bacterium | reverse complement strand
ACTCCCCAAATAGCAGCTGCAATAGGCAGTCCACGTTTAAGAATACCGATCGAACAACTATAAAAAGGTACCCCATTTACAAAATTTTGTGTCCCATCGATAGGATCAATAATCCAAGTAAATTCTTTTGAGGCATCAAATACATCAGAAAATTCTTCACCTAGAAAAGCATGATCTGGATATTGTTGATTGATTTCCCCAAAGATCATTTTCTCAACAGCTTTGTCGATATCAGATACGGGGTCACGCGGGTTGATGTTTTTAGAACCAGAATCTTTGTAACTAACATTAATTTCTTGAGAAAGACTAGATACAATGTGTTTCCCAGCTTTGTTAGCCAGATTATATGCAAAATTTTCAAATTCTTGGGCAAGTTTTTGATCAGTTTCAGAAAAATTATTCATTAGTTAGTTAGAACACTACTGCTTTCTTCGATTATATCCAACAATGCACCGATAACTTCCACCAGATCAAAATCAGACGGAGTAAAAATATTCTTGATACCACGCTTCTTTAGTAAAGGAATATCATCCGCAGGAATAATACCGCCGAAAATTACATCAATATCATCTTCGGCTCCAATTTCTTTGAGTGCGGTCATTAGTTGATCGGCTATCTCAATGTGAGAACCACTTAAAATTGAAATTCCAATCAAATGAGCTGCTTCATCAACTGCAGACTTAACTATATCTTCAGGAGTCAGTCGGATACCTGAATAGACTACTTCGAAACCAGCATCACGTGCTGCAACAGCAATTATCTCAGCACCATTAGAATGACCATCTAAGCCTGGTTTTCCTACTACAATTCGTGGTCGGCGACCTGTTGAAGTAGCAAAATTATCTGTCCGTTGACGCAATTCAAACATTTTTTCTGCCTTCAAACCTAGGTGTTGTCCTTCAATACCAGTAGGTGGACGATATTCACCAAATGCTTTTCGCAGGGCATCACTCCATTCACCAGTGGTAACACGGGCAAGCGCACATTCAATAGACGCTTCCATTAAATTCCCTCCATCAATTGCTGAACGATAGAGGTTATCTAGTGATTCTGAAACTTTTTGAGCATTTCGATTTTTTTTGGTTTTCGCTAATGAGTCGATCGTCCATCTCACATCCTCGGGATCAACTCGAAATATCCCGCCATCATCAGTTATTAACGGAGATTCAATAGCCTCTGTCCAACGATTAACACCAACAACAATACGTTCACCTGAATTAATGTCACTAACGCGCTGTGCCATAGAGCCAACCAATTGTGATTTCATATATCCCGATTCAACTGCAGATTGAATGCCACCCATCTGCAATATTTTCTCAATTTCTTGATTAGCTGAATGTTTTAGTTCATTAACTTTCGAACTAATAACAGGAGAACCATCAAAAATATCAGGGTATTCCAATAAATCACTTTCAAAAGCTAAAATTTGTTGTAATCGTAATGCCCATTGTTGATCCCAAGGCGTTGGTAAACCGAGTGCCTCATTCCATGCAGGGAGCTGTAGTGCTCTACATCGTGCATTTCTACTTAAGGTCACACCGAGAGTTTCAAGCAGAATCCTCCAAGCATTATTTTCGGGTTGTTGCTCAGTTAAACCTAAAGAGTTTACTTGCACACCATAGCGAAAACGTCTGAACCGAGGATTTTTTACACCATATCGATTTTCTGTAATTTCATTCCATAATTCTGTAAATGCACGCATTTTAGACATTTCTTCGACAAAACGAATACCTGAATTAACAAAAAAACTAATACGCCCTACTAAAGCTTCAAATTGATCACCTTTGATTTCACCACGTAGTTGAATTTGATCTAATATGCCAATCGCATTAGCGAGAGCAAATGCAAGTTCCTGTGAAGGAGTTGCCCCAGCCTCCTGTAAATGATAAGAGCAAATATTTGATGGGTTCCATCTCGGAATAGCACCCAAACAGTACTCATACATTTCAGCGATTAGTCGTAAACTATCATCAGGAGGAAAAATATAAGTTCCGCGCGCTAAATATTCCTTAACAATGTCATTTTGAGTGGTTCCCTGTAATTTTGAAACATCTTCACCGCGTTCTTTAGCCAAAGCTACATAGAGTGCTAATAACCACATTGCTGTAGCATTTATTGTCATTGAAGTGTTCATTTGTTCGAGAGGGATATCTTCAAAAAGTGCGTGAAAATCATCCAATGAATTAATTGGAACACCTACTTTACCTACTTCAGGAAGAGCAAGTGGATGATCGGATGAATACCCAGTTTGAGTTGGAAGATCAAATGCGATAGATAGGCCTGTTTGACCTGCAGCTAAATTTTTTCTATATAAATCATTAGAAGCACGAGCACTAGTATGACCAGCATAAGTGCGGAAAATCCAAGGACGATCTTCTATATGATCGCCTTCATCGTTATATAGATGATGTAATTGTCGTTCTTCAAGAGACACTGTATCACCTCTAATAGTTCAATCTAGTAATATTCACATATATTAAATTACATGCCTAGTCATTACTACGAAGAAATTTCTCTACATCGCGAAGAATATCATCAGAAGAAGGCAACTCACCTTCATTAGGATTAGCAGTGTTACGACCAGTAAAATTGTTAATTACTTCTTCATAACTTGATTCCATTTCTTCAAGGGCACGACGAAACTCCTCAGAACTGGACATCTCCTGATCTGCCCTTAATTTTAAATCATTCGCTGCACTCTCAAATTCAGAAAGATTCGTTTCAGTGCCTGCAACACGATCAAAAATTTCCACTAGAGCCAATACTACTAACGGATTTGGGACAACACCAAGATAATTAGGTACCACGGCAGTTAAACCACCGGTATGGCCTCCAGAATTAATTTGCAGTGAACTCAGTACACCTCCAATATCAACAGGACCACTGTAATCATTATCAATATCCGGTAAATCTAAAGCTCGAGCTAATTCTTTATACTTAGTAGTAAGGCGTATCAAAACTGGGCGAGTATGTGGAACAGCACCAGGCCAAGTACGAACAACTAATAAATCTTGTATAGATTGCTGCTTAATAAAATTATGTACTGCATTAGAAAATGTGGGCCATTTTAGATGTGGTTCAACTCCTGTCATCACTAAAATATCTCGAGATAAACGATCGGATCGTATTAAGAAGATTTCATTCTTAGGCCATTCAATCAATCGTTTCCCATCCTCTGAAGAAACGACAGGGGGGGTTACTGAAAAATCATAGAAATCTTCTGGGGCTAGAGTTGCGATAACTTGAGCATCATGAAATTTTGCAAATCGACTTAATGATGTGACAGCAGTAGTGTTAAATCCATTTCTACGAACAAAAGATGCAAGCATGATGGGATCACGTAATGATTCAATTTTTTGAAATACTTCTGTGAAATTTAGTAATGATTCATTTTCCATAATAATCCTAGTCTAGCACCAATTTTTGTAACTCGAATTCTACTTCTTCCAAGGACATAATTCCTTCAAATTTTGCTGAAACTTCACCTTTTGCATTAAGCAAAAAAATAAAGGGCTCCGACAAAAGTTTCCATTCAGTAACTGTTTTGGTCGGGAATAGCCCTTCGCCGGATCGAGCTCGTTCCAAATCAAATGGTTCTATGTGAATAAAATTAATTTTTTTACCATATTTTTCATACAGAGGATTCACAACATATTCCATAGTTGGTGCACAAAACTTTGTCTGACAAAACCCAGGAGTCACAAAAGCAATCAGAGTAGATTGAGGTAATTCTATCGCTTTTTTAATTGTTATATTATGCAAGTTTGGATTGGGTGGAAGGCTAGAATCTATTGCACTAATGTCCGCAACATCTGACACTAAAGCTTGGATAGATGCTGGAGGAATTTCACCTAACTGAGGTTCAGATGTTCTTTCTTGTACAAATAATGAAAGTTGTAAGTCTTGATAGGTTTGATCGTTCTCTTTGTCAATAACATCTAAAGCCAAACCCCAACGACCAGTATTATCAAAGTTAACGTGTGCAATGTAGACAGTAACTTCTTGACCATCATGTTCATGAGAATGATTATTTTCATTCGAATGACTGTGTGCACCTACAGGAATTAGGCTTATCGCAGTAAAAGATTGTTGATCAATTAATATTGCATCCGATGGATTAGATTCTGGATTTTTGTTTAATTGGAAAATACGAGCATCAATTTCTAATCCTCCGATTGGTTTTCCTTCGTTAAACATGCCTATAGAAATTCTATTAAGCCCTTTGCCGAAGTTAGAATTCAAAATTGTAGGCACAAAAGGTTTTTGATCAACAGATCTCCCAATATGTTCAGCATCCCACATTAGTGATTCAGTTCCTGAAGAAGAACAACTAAAACTCACACTTGAAATTGCCAAAATAGAAGCAAGAACACATACTGAAATAGTAATACGCATGATCTACCTGAAACTGTAATGACTTTCTTTTAAGTTACCTAATAACTATATCGAAATGGTTCGTTACAATACAAAAGAGACTACATTGAGTCAATTAGGAGTTGATGATGCCACATACAGAAGTAAATGGAATTCAATTATTTCATGATGAAATTGGAGAAGGATCACCAATATTATTTCATCATGGCTACACAAGCTCTCACGATACCTGGTTGAATAAAATAGCCCCGCAACTGAGTAATAATTATCGCTGCATAGTAATGGACTGCCGTGGGGCTGGTGACAGTGAACATACAATTGGCGGTTATACAATAGAACAATACGTTGAGGATGTGATAGGACTTGCGGATTCTTTAGGGTTAGAAAAATTCACTTTTTTGGGGCACAGCATGGGAGGAGGCATCGGTATGCAACTCGCAATCGATCATCCTGAAAGACTAGAAAAACTGATTTTAGTAGCTCCAATTCCCTCAGGAGGCACTACGCCGCCAGCCGAACTTACTGCAGTTGCAAAAGCAATGAAAGAGAGACAACGGCAATTACGTAATGACCCCGACAGACGAGATAAAATGATTCAAGAACGTCAAAAAATGCAAATCCGGGAAACTTCCATACAAGACATTGAAAATTCTGTTGATCGTGCCCTGTCTATATCTGAAGGACATTTTGAACAATCTATAGAAACTATGGAACAATTTAATGTTACAAATCAATTAGGCAATATCATTACACCTACATTAATGATTTCTGGTGCAGCTGATGTACTTGCAAAAGCCAATATGGAGGACTTGCAACGCCTGCCTAATGCGACAATCCATGTTTTTAGTAGAGTTGGACATAGTCCACATAATGATGTTCCCGAAGAATTTACTAAAGTAGTAAACGATTTCTTGGAATACGGTGTAGTCAATCCGGAAACCATGCAAAACAGGGCATTAGAATCTCTTGCTGAATAATTGACTTGAACTTCTTATTTCAGGACTCAACAATTCGAACACGTGATGTCGGAGTGTTATGTAAACAAATTTCACAGCGATAATGTACTTCAACTTGATGACCACATTCTTGATCAATGAGTTGAAGATCATGGTCTGCCCATCGTTGTCCCCATTCAGACATAGCACCAATTACTTTACCCAGGCCATGCCCCTTACGAGTTAATTGATAATATCGACGTGCAGAATTCTTACTTGGATCAGCTTCACGTACAATAATATCTAATGTTTCTAACTTTCTAAGACGATCAGTTAATACGTTAGAAGCAATGCCTGTAATAGAAAGTTGTAGTTCAGAAAATTTTGTACGACCACGTAAAAGATCTCTTACAACCAATAAACTCCAACGATCACCTACTACATCCAAAGTGGCACCAATTGGACATCGTGGTGCATGTAATTCTTGATCCATCATATATCCCTTATGAAATTAGATTTTTTGTCTTACTCTAGATATTACTTGCTTTATGCAAGTAAATAAATAGAAAAGATTGATACAGTTATGGACGCGAATCACGGAAGAGTAACATGGGAAATATAAAGCAATCTATTGCAAAAAAATTACTCAATAACGAAAAACTCTCTCAACTTGAGGCATACGATCTAATCGATTTAGACACTGATACAGATGTTTTTAAATTAGCTTCTTCCATTCGCGATCACGGATTTGGGAATACTGTTACGTATTCAAAAAAGGTTTTTATTCCTCTTACTAAACTCTGCAGAGATGTTTGCCACTATTGCACATTTGCACAACCACCTCAATCTGGTGAAAATGCATATTTAAGGCCTGAAGAAGTATTAGAAATTGCACGACAAGGAAAAGAAGCTGGCTGCCATGAAGCGCTTTTTACACTCGGTGACAAACCTGAACTACGTTATCCGTCCGTAAGAGAAGAATTGGCTTTACTTGGATATGCAACAACTATTGACTATCTAATTGCAATGGCAGAATTGGTATTCCAAGAAACTGGTCTATTGCCGCATGCAAATCCTGGTGTAATGAGTAGAGAGGACATGATTAAACTTAGAACCGTATCTCCTTCTCAAGGAATCATGCTCGAAACAGTCTCCGATAGGCTTTCTGAAAAAAATATGCCGCATTTTGGTTCACCAGATAAAGATCCTGTAAGACGCTTAGATACTATACGTTTAGCTGGGGAACTAAGAATTCCATTCACTTCAGGAATTCTTATTGGGATTGGAGAAACGAGAAAGGAACGAATTGATTCACTTTTCGCACTCCGTGAACTTAATGATGAGTATGAGCATATTCAAGAAATAATCATACAAAATTTCCGTGCAAAACCTGGAACAAAAATGGCCTCAGCACCTGAGCCTGACCTTGATGACTTACTTTGGACTATCGCAATTGCACGATTTATTTTCGGACACACGATGAGTATTCAAGCACCACCAAACTTAACTCCTCATATCTTCAACCAACTAATCGATGCAGGACTAAATGATTGGGGAGGAGTCTCCCCTGTCACACCTGACCACGTAAATCCTGAAGCGCCTTGGCCAGAATTAATTGAGCTGTCTGAAAGAAGTGCTCAACAAGGAAAAGTTTTAGTAGAACGATTAACTGTTTACCCTAAATATATACATACCCCTGAAGAATGGATAGATAAGAAATTCTGGCAACCAATTTTCAATACCATTGACACTGAAGGATTGGTTAGATCGGACAGTTGGAGCCCTGGAGATGAATTATCTAATCCACCTACTTCCTTAACACCTGACCAAAATGGGATTTGGCCACTCGATGGCCTCACTGGAACAAATGAAGTCACAAATATCTTAAAGAAAATTTCACAAAAAATAGAACTAACAGAAGCCGAAATAATTCGGCTCTTCCAAGCGCGCGGAGATGATATAGCTAAAATTAATGAAGCAGCGAATAAGTTAAGAGAACATGTTTCAGGTGACACAGTGACTTATGTAGTAAACCGTAATATCAATTATACAAATATCTGTTACTTCAAATGTCAGTTTTGTGCATTTTCAAAAGGAAAGCTAGCAGAAAACCTTAGAGGAACACCTTATGACCTTGATTTAGAAGAAATAGCAACTCGTACTCAAGAGGCTTGGGAAAGAGGTGCTACTGAAGTTTGTATGCAAGGTGGTATTCACCCAGATTATACGGGGAACACTTATTTAGAAATTCTTGAAATAGTAAAAAGTGTGCAACCCAATATGCATGTGCATGCATTCTCTCCTTTAGAGGTGTGGCAAGGTGCTGCAACTCTTGGAATTCCTTTAAAAATGTATCTTACTCAGCTTCACGCTGCTGGATTAGGATCTCTACCTGGAACTGCGGCTGAAATATTGGATGATGAAGTTAGAAAAACCCTCTGTCCTGACAAAGTTAATACAGAACAATGGTTACACGTAATGGAGACTGCACATTCAATTGGGCTTCCTTCAACTGCAACAATAATGTACGGGCATATAGAACAGACAAAGCATTGGGCACGTCACTTGCTCCGTATAAAAAAGTTACAACAAAAAACAGGAGGTTTTACAGAATTTGTTCCTTTACCATTTGTACATATGGAAGCACCCATCTATCTCAAGGGACGTGCACGAAAAGGCCCTACATATCGTGAAGCGATACTCATGCATTCTGTATCACGCCTAGTTCTCCACCCTGACATTAAAAATATTCAGGTGTCTTGGGTAAAAATGGGGCCTAATGGTATCCGTGCATCACTTCTTGCAGGTGTCAATGATCTTGGGGGTACATTAATGAACGAAAGCATTACAAGATCTGCAGGAGGCGAATTTGGGGAGGAATTATCACCAGAAAAAATGGATCAAATAATCCATTCAATTGGACGCAATCCACAACAGAGAACAACAAAATATGTAAATTCCAAAGACGATCAAATCGCTCGATCATATGGAACATCACCTTTACCAAAACGTACAGTGAAAGCTTCAAAAAACTGGCTGCGCAAAACTGATCAAATGCTTATACGACCAGGTTTTGAAAAAGAAGTGCTCGATCCTCATCGTTAAATAAAATATATTTTTTAAAACTATTTAATATTTTTACTTGATACTAAGTCTCATTTCGATACTATACTCTGACAAACAAATATTGAGACTAGGTATCATATGAAAAAAATACTATCAAGCATCGCAACATTGATTATTATGGGGACTGTTCTTATAAGTTGTTCTGATGATAATTCAGACAGCAGTACGAGCAGTAGTAGCAGTACAGAAAACACAGAAGTAGCTAAGATTGAAGTTTCTGCGACTATTTTCCCAATCTATGACATCGCACGACAAATTGCAGGTGATCAGATTGAAGTGCATTTATTAATTGCACCTGGAGAATCTCCACACACATTTAATCCTACACCTTCTACAAAAGAAGAAATTGAACACTCAGAACTTATCTTTGCAATTGGTAATGAATTAGATACGTTTGTGACTGATATTAGTTCAAATCAAGAAAAAATCATCATAGTTGATAAAAATCTTACGCTTATCAAATATGAAGATGAGCATGATGACCATGATGACCATGACAAGCATGATGATGATAAGCATGGCGACGAAAAGCATGACGATCATAATCACCATGCCCACGGTGAATACGACCCGCACTACTGGTTAGATCCTATGAATGCAAAAGTGATGGCAGTAACTATTGCTGATGCGCTTGCACAATTAGATCCAGCGAATGCAGAAAGTTACAATTCACGAAGTAGTGCTTTTGCTACAGAAATAGACGCACTGCACACTGAGTTAGTTGAATTGGCAGAGTTAGCTCATGATAAAAGCTTTATCACGTTCCATGACTCAATGGCGTATTTAGTCACAAGATACGACCTAAGCCTTGCTGGAACTTTTGAGCCTACAGGAGCAGAAGAGCCTTCACCTCAATATTTGCATGAACTGAGCGAAGTTGTAGAACATGATAATGTACTGGCAATTTTCTCAGAGCCACAATTATCGAGTT
>JAKUNM010000012.1 GCA_022451865.1 Dehalococcoidia bacterium | reverse complement strand
ATTCCAGCTGAAGCATGGAATATCGCAAATGAAGCAGTTTCTGATGCATATAATGCATTCAAAAAAATGGGAAGTATTACAAATCAACAAATTTCAAATTTTTATGAAATTTTTGCTCAACATCTAGAAGAAGAAAACTCATTCGAACCAATTATTCGTGCTAATGAAAAAGACGTGCTTCGTGCACAAAAATCAGGAAGATCTACAGAACGATTAATCCTATCGCAAAAAATGAGAACAGAAATGATCAATGGTTTGCGCATGTGGAGAGATAGTAAAGCAGTACGAGGGCAGGTCATAGAAACAATTGAACATTCTGGATGGAAAGTAGAACAAATTCATTCTGGATTAGGTCCTGTAGGATTTGTTTTTGAAGGAAGACCAAATGTTTTTGCCGATGCAACTGGAGTCTTAAAAACTGGAAATACAGTTGTCTTTCGCATAGGTTCAGATGCACTTGGTACAGCAAAAGCAATTACACAATATGCTCTACAACCAGCACTCAAAAAGTCAGGATTGCCTACTGGTGCAGTATCACTAGTTGCTAGCGAAACACATGCGGCAGGATGGGCCATGTTTTCTGACAACAGACTTGCATTAGCAATTGCCAGAGGTTCAGGTGATGCAGTGAATCAACTTGGCGCAGTAGCTCGACAAACAGGGACTCCCGTAAGTTTACATGGAACTGGTGGCGCGTGGATTCTAGCAACGAAAAATGCAGATCTCGATGATTTTATAAACGCCATCACGTATTCACTTGATAGAAAAGTATGTAATACGCTGAATACCCTTGTTCTTACCAAGGATAGTATTGAACACTTGAAAGAAGCATTATTTCAAGCATTAGCACAAATACAAAAAATTGGTGATACATATGTTAAGTTACATATAGTCTCAGAACATAAGGATCTAGTCCCAAAAGAATGGTTTGAAAAACAAAATTTTTCAATCAATGGTTCAACAAAGACAGAACCTCAAACTGATACAATAGACGTCAATGCAATCGGAACAGAATGGGAATGGGATATACATCCAGAATTAACTATAACAGTTGCTGAAGATATTGATGATGCAATCAATTTGTTCAACCGATACAGCCCACATTTTATCGCTAGCTTAATTTCTAATGATCCTGCAGAACACGCATATTGTTTTGATCATATAGATTCTCCCTTTATTGGGAACGGTATGACACGTTGGGTAGATGGCCAATATGCACTTAATCGTCCTGAACTAGGGCTTTCCAATTGGGAATTTGGAAGATTATTCAGTAGAGGTGGAGTGCTTTCTGGTGATTCAATTTTTACGGTTAGAACAAGAGCTTTCCAAGAAGACTCAGAATTACACCGCTAAAGATCAATATTCTTAAGTGAAGTAGAACTGAAATCAACTGACCGGTAGTAACAGTTTCGTGAATCACCGTTTTGATTTTTAGTATGGCAAATACCCCCAGCGTTAGGCCTAACTTTATAAACTAACGAATTTTGCTCACAATTTACTAATACTTCCAATAGGGTAAACGTTTCACCAGATGTCTTTCCTTTTTCCCAAAGTTCATTCCGCGAAGTACTCCAAAAAACGGCGGTATGAGTTTTTAGTGCAAGTTTCAGTGCTTCATCATTAACATATGCAACAAGAATTACCTCTCCTGAGTCGATGTTTTGTACTGCACAGGGAATTACATCATTTTTAATACTTAAAATTTTACTAAAATCTAAATGCAATCCAGAACCTTCTTCAATCAAATTATCTGATGACATAAATTCTCCTTCCAAAATTGTTATTTCATTCTCAATTTAGCTTTAATCTTGTGAACAATGTATTATCTGTCTATGGCATACATTCAGAATAAGGAGTTCATACGTGAGCAGCAATAACAATGAGTTCGCAGTAATTGGGACTAATCCAGTAAGACCTGATGGTGTAGACAAGGTGACTGGACATGCAATCTATGGTGCGGATGTAAAGTTACAAGGGATGTTGTATGGAAAAGTTTTGAGAAGTCCACACGCACACGCATTAATTAAGTCAATAGATTTTTCCAAAGCACTTAAACTTCCTGGTGTACATGCCGTAATTACACACGATGACTTCCCTGAACCTTCTGAAAAAATTATGCAAACCATCCGAGGAGCTCAACCAGCTGCCTGGGATACTGAACGGATCATGGCCAGAAGAAAAGTACTTTTTCGAGGTCATCCTGTTGCAGCAATATCTGCCTCTGATATTCATATCGCAGAAGATGCCGCAAATCTAATAGAGGTCGAATATGAAGTTTTACCGGCAGTTACATCTATTGAAGATGCCCTCAATCCCAACGCACCAATACTCCATGACGATGGTCTCTCAGAACTAGTGGATGGCCTTTTTGAAGAAATAGACGGACAACCTTCAAACATTGCTAGAACTATGGAATTAAGAATGGGTGATTTAGACCAAGGTTTTGCAGATGCTGACATTGTAATTGATAGAGTATATGAAACAGCCATGGCACACCAAGGATATATCGAACCACATAATGGAACAGCAACTTGGAATCGCGACGGCAAAGTGACTATCTGGACTAGTACACAGGGAGCATTTGGTATCAGGCAAAATCTTGCACGTACATTAAATTTATCACTGGGAGACCTTCGAGTAATTCCAGCTGAAATTGGAGGTGGGTTCGGTGCCAAAAATGTTGTATACCTTGAACCAATAGCTGCTCTACTCTCAAAGAAATCAGGGCACCCTGTTCAACTTTCTATGAATCGAACCGAAGTTCTTGAGGCAACAGGGCCTACATCTGGCACAAGATGTTTCGTAAAAATTGGGGCCAAAAATGATGGCGAGTTAGTTGCAGCAGATCTTAGACTGGAATATGAAGCTGGTGCTTACCCAGGTTCCCCTGTTGCTGGTGGAGCAAGATGTGCACTTGCGACCTATGATATCCCAAATCAACGCATTGTCGGCCTTGATATTGTAGTGAATCGTCCAAAAGTGGCTGCCTACCGTGCACCAGGAGCTCCGGCATCAGGTTTCGGCGTTGAAGCAGCATTAGATGAATTAGCACGTATGATCGAAATAGATCCGATGGAACTCAGGCAAAAAAATGGAACCTCCGAAGGCATGCCACGAAGTGATGGTGCAGTACATGGTTCTATTGGAGTACAGGAAGTCATTACAGCAACGATGACCCATCCACACTATCTTTCGGAAATAACTAAACCTGATATAGGCCGAGGAGTGGCGATGGGCTTTTGGCAAAATGGAGGTGGAGAATCAAGTGCTTATGCTAATCTTCATGAAGATGGAACTGTCACTTTAGTAACCGGTTCAGTAGATATTGGTGGTCAACGAGCTGCTTTGGCTATGCAATTTGCCGAAACATTAGGTATACCTTATGAAGATATCAACTCTTTGGTTGGAGATACCGATACTATCGGATATACAGGTAACACTGGAGGAAGTCGGACCACATTTGCAACTGGATGGGCTGTCTATCAAGCAGCATTAGACGTTCGTGCGCAGATAGAAGAGCGAGTTGCATCCATTTGGGAAGTTAATGCAGTCGATGTGAATTATAATCCAAAAGATGCGACCATTTATGGACCAGACAATCAGAAGATGACATTTAAAGAAATTTCTCGCCGATTACCCACGACCGGAGGAATGATACAAGGACAAGCAGACTTAGTGTCTACTAATGTTGGGAAAATTGGTGAATGTTATGGTGCACACATAGCCGATGTTGAAGTGGATAGAGAAACTGGAAAAGTGACAGTCTTACGCTATACAGCTATCCAGGATGTTGGACGAGCTATTCACCCAGACTATTGTGAAGGACAAATTCAAGGAGGAGCAGTACAAGGCATAGGCATGGCACTTAATGAAGAATACGTTTACTCAGAAAGCGGAGAAATGCTAAATTCTTCTTTCTTAGATTATCGAATGCCTGTTTCAAATGATCTACCCATGATCGACACTGTTATGGTTGAAGTGCCTAACCCAGGACATCCATATGGAGTTAGAGGTGTAGGAGAAGTACCAATAGTTCCACCATTAGCCGCAATAGCAAATGCGATTTTTGATGCTGTAGGCGTAAGAGTACAAAATCTTCCCGCATCACCTCAAGTCTTATTAGAAGAGATGGATGTCATTAAAGATTAGGTAAACGGTGCCAACACTACATATACCTGCTGTATTATTTCACCTCAGTAACGATGAAAAAGAGATTGTCGTAGAAGGAAATAATTTACGTGCAATTTTTAGGAAAGTTAGTGAATTATATCCTGATCTAGTCGACAGAATCATACAAGATGATTCACTACGCCCTGATATAGCAGTCGCAATTGACGGCACAATTTTAGAAGATGGCAATCTTATTCAACCGTTATCTGCAGATGCACAAATTTATCTAGTTCCACCTATTGGTGGAGGATAATTCTTAACAAACATATTTTTGACAAAGCCATTAAAAACCTACACCATTCCGTTAGTATGAAATTTATATATATAAAATTTAGGAGTTGTTATGCCTCGTCTATCACCTATTGATCTTGATAATTTATCTGCACAACAGCAGGTAGTAGTCGATAAAATGCTTTCAGGTCCTCGAGGAAGTATGCGTGGCCCATTTGAATCACTACTTAGGAGACCTGAATTATGTGACAGAGTCCAACATCTTGGAGCATATTGTCGCTTTGACACAAGTTTAAGCCCTGATGTAGCAGAATTAGCAATTATCTTGACCGGAAAACATTGGACAGCACAATTTGAATTTTGGGCACATGCACGACTAGCTCGAGAGGCTGGCTTACCAGATGAAATCATTGAATCGGTACGCGTAGGCGATCAGCCAATCTTTTCAAAAACTGACAAAGGACAACAATACAACGCAGTTTACATTTTTGTTAAAGAATATTTTGCAACTAATAGAATCAGTGAACAAACGTACGAAATTACAAAAGAACAAATTGGAGAAAATGGAATAATCGATCTCGTCGGAATAATGGGATATTACTGCTTGGTATCTCTAACTCTGAATACTTTTGAGGTAACAGTTCCAGATGGTGAAAGCAATCCATTCTAGGAATTTTGATATAAGGAGAAAGCTATGGAAATATACGCAAGCAATTATGAAACAATCCAAGTAACACGCGAAGGTAGAGTAGGAATTATTTATTGGAATCGCCCAGAAACACTTAATGCGTTCAACCAAACGATGTATGCTGAATGGGTCGAAGCTTATGACGCATTTAATCATGACGAGACGATTGGAGCTGTAGTTTGCACAGGTACTGGTCGAGCATATAGTTCAGGCGCAGATATCGGTGGATTTGAAAGAACTTTCACTGGAGACACCGGACCCTCCAACGAAAAAAAACCTCCCCATCCTGCATTTGATCCTTGGTATATGGCTGAAGGGAAACCGACTATAGCAGCTGTCAATGGTGTTTCAATTGGCATAGGATTCACATCGATTTTATGGTACGACTTAATAATTGCATCAACTAAGGCACGTTTTTCAGCTAGATTCCCTGCTATTGGATTAACGCCAGAAGCATCAAGTACTTGGATATTACCTAGATTAATAGGATTTCAACATGCAAAAGAAATGATGCTAACTGGTCGTATATTAGATGCAGAGACAGCACGAGAATTAGGAATAGTTCGAGAGGTCGTAGAACCTGACGACCTCGTTCCACGTGCAATTGAACTTGCAAATGAAATTGCTGCAAATCCATCAGGAACACTCCAAAATATAAAATTAATGCTAATGGAAGATTTACTTGCAAATGATCTATCTATGATTGAAAGAAGATCAAATCATAATTTCGCAAAAGCAAGAAAAAGTGCTGAACATAGAGAAGGTTTACTCGCTTTAAGAGAAAGCCGTTTACCTAAATACCATGAAATACAGTATATGAACGAACTTAGAGAATCTCTTCAGTAATTATTTACATGAAGGTAATCCTGAGTGGCAATATATTTTTGTGGTATCAAAAATGGCAAAATGCAATTCTATTAGGATTGCTTACCATCGGCACGTATGGAGTTCCGATATATACATTTAGTGTAATTCTGAATTCGATGCGTGATATCGAGGGTTGGTCAGTTAGTACTCTTGCAGGGATTTATGCCAGTAGTCTATTAGTCGCTGGGGGAATCGCACCTTTTGCTGGAAGATTTCTAGACAACAGATCACCTCGAATAATTATAGCTTCTGGATTGATTGTTGGAACTTTTTTCATACTAATTGCATCAATATCTTCTTCTCAGATTTATTTTTTTGTTTTTTGGGTAATAGGGGCAGGTATCTTAGGCGGGACAACGCACTATAACGTAACCATGCCTATTCTTGCAAAAATCTATGATCCAACTAATAGAACTAAAGCATATGTCATACTCACAATCATTGGTGCTATGTCGGGGCCATTTTTTGTTCCACTTGCAGGAGTTTTGACCGAAAACTATGGATGGAGAGCAACTGTACAATTGCTCCTACCAGTAATGATTTTATTTGCATTACCTGCAATCTATGGATTACGAAGTAAACTTCCTACTCCCCATGAAGGAAAAAATATCAATTTTCCTCAATCAACAAAAAAGCTACTTAGATCTCCACAGATATTACTCACAATGTCGATTGTTACGTTAGCTGGATTAGTAAGCAGCTCATTGATATTGCATCAAGTAGCAATGATCCAAGCGACAGGCCTTACATTAGGAACAGCAGCTTTCTTAGGCGGACTAAGAAGTTTTTCACAAATACCAGGGCGCCTTACTCTATCACCGTTAGTAGAAAAATTTGGTATCAGTAAGAGCCTTTACATCCTATACATAGTTTCTTTAGCTGGCCTTGGAACGTTGTATTTTGCAGGGCCATTGGTTTTATGTCTTCTTTTTGTATTTTTAACTGGTGCAGGGTTTGGAGCTATGCTTCCATTACATGGAATCCTAACTGCTGATGTATATGGATCTGAAAAAATAGGTTCCCTTACGGGTATCCAACATATAGCTGTTAACATTGCCAGTGCAGCAGGTCCAATGTTAATGGGGCTTAGTGTAGATTTTAGTAACAATTATGAAATAGCTATCTCGGTATTAATCGTGATACAAATATTGCTTATCATCACTTTCTTTTTTCAACAACGTGCTTCAAAAAGCACAATACCCATCAACTTCTAGTAATCTATTCCTATTTTTAAGATAATTATTATCCGCTGTAGAGATCTTTGCGTTACTCTAGCACTGGAAAATTGAAACTCAGGAGGATTAAATGCGAAAGATAACCGTAGGATTAAATTGGGCTGGTGATTTTAATATAGACAGTATTGTTGAACAGGCAAAAATTGCAGATGATTCTGGAGTCCATACATTTAATATTTCTGAGGCCTGGGGGGCTGATGCTTTATCTCTTTTAGCAGTAGTTGCACATGAAACAAATAATGTTCTATTGAGTAGTAACATCATAAATATTTTCTCACGGACGCCAGGTGCAATCGCACAACACTTTGCTACATTGGACCATATTTCGAACGGAAGAATGATTTTAGGAATTGGCTCATCAGGACCTCAAGTTATCGAACATTTTCACGGTGTAAAATTCAGCAAACCTCTCACACGTATTAGAGAATATATTGAGATTATTAACATGATTCTTAATGAGACGCCTTTACAATATGACGGAGATATTTTTCAACTAGCCAGAGGTTTTACAATGAGATTGACACCTCTACGAAATCATATACCTATCCATGTAGCTTCGATCACGCCTAAATCCCTTAAACAAACAGCTACAATCGCAGATGGATGGTTACCTATTCATTTACCGAGTGAGCAATGGCGTCCGCAAATTGATATGATGACCGAATTTTTGCAAGATGCAGGTCGTGATCGAAAGGACTTTGTTATAAGAAACCCTTCAACAATACGTGTCACGGAAGATTCCACAGCAGCTCGCACTGAAACGGCACAAAATACTGCTTTTTATATAGCCAGGATGGGTGATTTTTATTATGAACATTTCCAGCGAATGGGCTATGCCGATGAAGCAAACGCAGTTCGTAGAGGATGGGCAGAAGGAAAGGCAGTCGGAGGTGCAGCAGCACTCCCCGATGATTTAGTAGATCAATTAGGAACCTGGGGAAGCGTTGAAGAGTGTATCGATGCTCTAGAAGAAGCAGCTGATGCAGGGTTCGATTGGCATTCAGTTAGCATAGATGAACAAGACCCCAAGAAACAGGCGGAAATCTATCGCAAATTGGTTGGATAGAATGAATATTTTGGTAATGACTAGCCTCACAATGCAAGATATAGACTCTGTTGCTATAGAGAAAATTCGTGTAGCTGCAGGTGACAAGGCTAAAATTATAGTCGCACGAAATGAACATGAGGTCATTACCGCAGCTCCTGAAGCTGACATAATTTTTGGCAGAATTACTGAAGAAATATTTGCTGCAACAACAAAATTAAAATGGGTTCATGCAAGTACAGCAGGAGCTGACGCTTACTTGTTTGAATCATTTGCTTCAAGTAATGCTCTTTTATCAGGAGACAAAGGCTTAGTCGGAAGTCATCTTGCAGAAACAGCCTTTGGATTATTATTAGCACTAACCAGAAGAATCGATCATGCAATACTTGACGGCCCAGAATCGTGGAATCATAGAGTTGATTATCGACAACAAGAGTTCGAATTAGAAGGATTGACAATGGGTATTGTAGGTTTTGGAGGAACAGGTCGAGCAATAGCGAAACGAGCCCATGCTTTTGGAATGAAATGCATCGCTGTCGATAGAGATCCAGTAGAAGCCTCACTTGAAATACCTGATGTATGGGACTTAAGAAAATTAGATGACCTACTAGCGGAATCGGACGTAATTGCGTGTGGTCTCCCATTGACTCCCGAAACAAGAAATTTCTTCAATACAGAAGTATTTGAGAAAATGAAAACCACTGCAATATTAATTAATGTCACTCGAGGTGAATGTGTTGATGGCGATGCACTAGTCTTGGCAATTGATAATAAACAAATTTATGCTGCTGGTTTAGATGTAGTACCTCAAGAACCTTTATCACCTAATCACCCTCTTTGGACAACACGTAACATTGTCATGACACCTCATACTGCAGGTGCTAGTCAGCTGCGAATCGGAAGAAATGTTGATCGTTTTTGTAGAAATATTCAACACTTCAAAGATGGAGAAAAACTTGAAGGCGCTATCGACAAAGCACTGGGATACTAATGCAAAGAAATCGTTAGGAGCAAAATTATTGATACTGATATTACAAGTGGATTTGCAGATGACGAACGTTGGTGGGAACTGACGTTACAAGCACGTCGTCTAAAACATCTACTAGAACCAGGTGAAAAAGAGGATTGTTACTGGCCAGATTGTATCTGGCATGGTGTACTTCCTGGAACAGTGAATGAGTTCTTTCCTGCTTCACCCCCATGACTTTCCATTGCTGCGACACATCTCGCATCACTCCGGGGCGGAGTACAAATACCTTTTATTCCAGAAGAAGATATGGTGCACGAATCTGACGATTCGGAATGCCATTAATAAATCATAAGGAGATCTAATGACCAGACTTTTAAACATGCTCAACCGAGATGATGTACCAGAGGAAAACAGAACTACATATGATAATGTTGCAGAATTCCGAGGAGGAAGTGTTTCCGGACCATACGGCATCTTATTACACTCCCCTGAATTAGCAGAAAAAACAGCCGCACTCGGAAAATATGTTCGCTGGAATTCTGACCTCACCCCTGCACAAAGAGAAATCGCTATCATCACTGCTGCTCGTTGCCTTGATGCCGAATTAATGTGGGGATCTCATGTAATGCTCGCGAAAAAAGCAGACGTGTCTGAATCAATCATTGAAACTATCGGCAATGAAAATAGTGTTGCCCAACTTGACCCAGAAATAGCAAGTATCGTGTCATTCGTCAGACAATTATTTAAGCACAATCGAGTTGATGACGAAACATTCCAAAATCTAAAAAATTACATTGGAAAACAAGGTATCGTTGACATCACCGGTTTGGTTGGATATTACACTATAGTGGGTTTTACACTTAATGCATTCGAAGTCCCTCCCCCAGAAGGTGTAGAAGCCTTACCAGAAAAAAAATAAACGTGGACAAATTACGCAACAAAGATATATATGAATCAGCTAACGATGCATTAGCGAAATCAATACCGTTTTCTAATCACTTTGATCTCGAATTAATTGAGGTGACAGCAGATACAATACGCATAAGGATGGCATTTAAAGAAAAACTTACGCGTTCTAATGGCTCACTTCACGGTGGGGCACTAATGACATTGGCAGATATCTCAGGTGTGGTATGTGCAAGTATCAACACAAGCGGGCATTTGGCAGGAACGCAACAATTTAGTATTAGCTTTCTTCGCCCTGGGTCTGGCTCTTATATCGATGCAATATCAAAAACAGTACATAATGGTAGAACTTCTTTAGTAGTTCAAACATCGTTAGAAAATGATACGGGCAAATGCATAGCTGTCATAACCCAGACACAAGCTGTACGACAAAACTAGGTTACAAATTAGAATCTATCTTCTATATTTAATTCACTAGTAATAGTTTTGAACCATTCAATCACTTCTGGGTGATAAGGAATACCTTTCTCAAGTCGCATACCTTCTTCCTCATGTTCAGGCAATCCAGCATAAAATACTCGCTCATGCCCTGGAGCAGTTTTTGCTTCACGGATTTTTTTCAAGTATTGATCCATGTCATCTTTGAATACTTCTAAATCAGTAAAAGCATCAATTTTATAAGCTAGCATATGATGTGCTGAACCATTTCTACGATCTGGTCCAGCACCACTTCCAGCTAACATAGACGTAAGTACTTCTATCATGACGCCTAATCCAAATCCTTTATGAGAACCTATTTCTCTAGTCCCACCTAAAGGCAACATGAGAAATTCTTCCGGAACAGGAGTTTCTTCCATAATTGGGTTTCCGTCAGGTCCTGCAATCCATCCCGGCAAAACATCGTGTCCTATACGTTCGGCTAATCGTATTTTATTACCTGCAACAGAGCTCATCGACGCATCAAAAATAAAAGGAGGTTCATTTTTTGTAGGAATTGCAACAGCAATAGGATTCAATCCGATCAATGCTTCTGCACCAAATGTAGGAGTAACCTGTACCCCACCAGCAGTCATCGCAATACCTATCATGTCATGCTCCAATGCCATAGCGGCATGATAAGCAGCTGCACCAAAGTGCCCACCCTGCAAAACAGTGACAGCACCAACCCCATATTCTCGTGCACGCTCAATGGCTATTCTCATTGCTTCAGGACCTATGACACCGCCGTGCGCACCGTCAGAATCTATTGTGGCTACAGCAGCAGCTTCACGTATTATTTTCCATTGAGGATTTACATTAATTACATCGTCATGAATCTGTTCGATATAACGTCGCAGCATATTTGAAACACCGTGTGAATCTATGCCGCGTGTATCAGCATATAAGAGTACATCTGTAGACTGCTTCGCATGTTCATACGACATACCTAATGAAACAAAAATTTCGTGTACTGTTTGTCTCATTGCTTCTGGATCAATCCGAACTTCTTCGTCAGATGGAACATGAAATTGCTCTAGCATAATACCTCCCGTAGAAAATAAATTTAATCCTAATCAGAAATTCTTTGCCATTTTCTTAAAGACACCATCTCGCGCGGAGGATTTTCTTTGCTCCCTACTTCAACATATGAAACTTCAGCAACGTAAATATCTCCATGTGAATCTACAGCAACACTATGTGGCCAAAGAAATTGATCTGGATGCTCACCGGGTAATGGTGCACCGAGTCGATTTATCAATTCACCATCACGATTAAAAATTGATAAATGATGCCCTAAATTAGGTACTCCATGTTGTACTGGTGGAGGACCTTGTTCTGCGACGTATACCGCCTGATCTTCACCTCGACCAGTCCAAACTGCGACAGCTTTATGAACATGCCATTGATTCCGAAATTCACCATCTAACGAGAACACTTGTACTCTATGATTTTCTCGATCACAGACAATAACAGCATCATCTCCGAACATAGCTATGTTATGAGGGAGGCTGAATTCACCTGGTCTATCCCCTGAAGAACCCCAAGATAATTTGTGATTACCCGCTGAATCATAACGATGGACTCTAGAATTACGATATCCATCTGAAATAAACACATCTCCACTATTTGGATCGATAGTCACATCCGTGGGTCTATTGAAAGGGTCTCCACTCTGAAAAACTGCTGGTTCACCTGTCCCTATCACCAACAGTTCTTCTCCACTTTTCGTAGTTTTATGGATTTGGTGACCTTGTACATCCACTAGCCAGAGATTATCTTCATGATCTACACGTATTGAATGAGCCCATACAAATCTGTTGCCTGGCCAACTCAAAACTGTATTTCCATATGGATCAGTTCTCTCAATTGTACCTGTATAAGGATCGTCATTTCCCCATCCATCTATCATATTTCCATCTCGATCAAATATCATCACTGGCATGTTTCCTCGCGAAAATATGTACACATGATCATCGGAATCAACTGCAACAGATGTTGCTTCTCTCATATAGAGTCCATGAGGAATCTTAGCCCACCCTGCGACGGGTATATATTTTGTTGTGGCAGTTGGAGTGTTCACCATATATTTCTCCTTTATTTATTATCAAAGTTCAATTTCTTTCAGTTCAGGATCAATAATCAAATTTGCTCCAGTAATTGATTGAACCATCTCAGCATTCCATCCAGTAGCAACTTCACGAAGAACAAGACCTTGATTCTCGACATCAATAACAGCAACATCAGTAACAATACGATTCACACATCGCGGAGTTGTGAGAGGTAGTGTACAACGTTCCAATATTTTTTTCTCTTTACGTGAAGTTGTATGATACATCAACACCACAGTCTTTTTTGCCCCATAGGCAAGATCTTGAGCACCTCCCAAGTTACCTGCAGGTTTACCGATTAATTGAGTATTAGCAAGATTGCCTTCCTGATCAACCTGTAATCCCCCCAACACAGCAACATCAATATGACCACCACGAATTAAAGCAAATGATTCATCATGACTCATAAAAGACATCCCAGGGTGTGCAGTTACTGGCACACCACCCACCATAGTTAGATATGGATCTGCTTTACGATAGTCATTGACCACTGGTCCAAATCCTAATAATCCTAATTCCGAATGCAAGAGGATCTCTTTATCTCGCGATAAGAAATTAGCGCATTCTAATGGAAGTCCTACTCCCAGATTCACAATTGCACCGTCAAAAAGATCACGTGTAACAATCATTGCCATAATTTCACGAGTCAGACGTTCAGGTTCATTCATGATGACTCCTCCCAAGAAAGAGTAGGATTCTTAGGACGTTGAATAATCCTTTGTACATATGCACCTGGTGTATGTATATGCTCTGGTTGAAGAGATCCAAGTGGTACAATCTCATCAACTTCAGCGATAGTAATTGTTGCTGCGCCTGCCATGGTGGCATTAAACGTACGTGCACCTTTATATATTAAATTCCCAAAACGATCAGCTTGATATGCACGAATCAATGCATAATCTGCATGTAATGCTGTCTCCAGAATATGTGGTTTACCATTGAAATACCTTACTTCTTTGCCTTCAGCCACAGATGTGTCTGGTCCGACAGGTGTATAAAATGCTGGAATACCTGCACGTGCACATCGTATACGCTCGGCTAAAGATCCCTGTCCGATAAGTTCAAGTTCTACTTCGCCACGTGATAAACGTTCTTCAAATGGATAGACCAGATCATGCCGGTGCCCTACAGCAAAACTTGCAATACCTTTCTTTATTCGTCCTAGTTTTGCTAATAAACCCACATCCCAAAAATCAGTAGGCGTTAAGTGTTCGGGTAACCATGGAGTTTGCAAATGTGCCTGATCAGGGCCTCTTCCCATCGATGTCGAAATTGCTGTTAAGTTTTTAGCACCTTGACGAGCTAATGCAGAAACCAAATAGGAAGGGCTATTCCAAGGAGATACAAATCCTCCAAAATGTATAACCGCGTTGTCGTGAATATCTTCTACTGCGTCATCAAAAGAAGGGATAGTTTTATCAATCATCTAACCAACTATTCCTATCAAGATAAAAGAGAACGTATGCGTGAAGTGGCATCTAATATTTCTTCAGTACTCGCAGCATAAGAGAATCGTAAATAGCCTTCACCCATATTCCCAAAACTAGTACCCGAAACTACTGCAACTCCTACTTCTTCAAGTAATTTTTTTTGTAAAGTTGAGGAATCAAATCCTGTTTGTGCAATATTAGGAAATGCATAGAAAGCTCCTCCAGGATCAGTACATCTAAAGCCTGGAATATTATTCAACTCTCGAACGATAATTTCTCTTCGCTCATTAAAAGCTGTTAACATTGTATGAATATCTGTATCAGGACCTTCCAAAGCAGCTATTGCTGCATGCTGGGTGACTGCATTAACACAAGAATATGAATTAACTGCTAATCTTTCGGCATGTGCAAATAGTGATTCAGGCCAAATCCCATAGCCAATTCTCCAGCCAGTCATCGCATATGTCTTACTCCAACCATCAATGATAATTAGACGATCACGTATTTCTGGATATTGTAAGAGGCTAACATGTTGACGATCTCCATAAAGAATCCAACTATAAATTTCATCACTGAGAATAGTTACATCAGGGTATGCTTCAAGACCAGCAATCAATTTTTCGATTTGATCACGTGGAACCACACCTCCAGTAGGATTGCCAGGGCTATTAAGAATAATCAGTCTTGTTTTTTCTGTAACTTTTGCAAGGACTTGATCAGCGTCGAATGAAAATCCATTACTCTCATGCAATTCTATCGGGACTGCGGTTGCACCAGTAAAATTAATGACAGATTCGTATATAGGAAATCCAGGATTTGGATACATTATTTCTGTACCGCTTTGACCGAAAAGCAAAATTGCAAAATACATAACTGGCTTTGCACCAGGTGTAATCAATACAGAAGATGCATCAACATTCACACCATGACGTTTATTGAGATCAAAAGCGACTGCGTCACGTAACTGAGGAATACCAGCAGCAGGAGTATATCCGTGTGCGCCTGCATCTAACGCTTCTTTACCAGCATTAACTATATGTTCAGGTGTACGAAAATCAGGTTGCCCAATACCAAGATTAATTATGTCTTTACCTTCTGCAGCTAATTTTTGCGCCCGAGCAAGAACTTCAAAAGCTGTTTCTGTACCTAATCTTCCAAATGCATCAATAGGTTCAGGCATTTATACCCTCCAAGTATTATAATTACTTTATACAAGCTTATTAATCGTATCTATAACATCTCATGATCTTCTCTGTCAGAAAATTATTTTTGTAGTAGATAGTATATTTATTTGATTTGCAGTATATAGTGACAATCTAAAACATAACTAGGCTAATAATAAAGGAGCATCAAATGCCAAAGTTCACAGTTGCAGTACAAAAACCGCAAGAAACAGAACTAATGGGAGGAGCTTCTTTTAATCTAAATGCTGATGATTATAGTTTTGAAGAAGAATATTTGACACCCGTTGGAGCTTCAATAGTTGAAATTCCTGCAGAATCAGATGCGGAATTTATTGAATTAGCTAAAGATGCAGATGCAGTAATAGCACGAGGTCGAAATATTACAGCCGAAATAATCGCAGGGTTAAATAATTGTAAAATTATTGGCTGCGGTAGTGTAGGTACAGATAGAGTTGACGTGGAAGCTGCTACCGAACACGGAATACCCGTCACAAACGTCCCCGATGTATTCATTGAAGAGGTGGCAGACCATACAATGACACTTCTATTAGCCATACATCGGCACCTTTATGAAATGCGTGATCTTATGCAAGCAGGAAGATGGACTGATAGTCATCCGTACTTAAGAAGTTTCCCCAGACTATTTGGACAAACATTAGGATTAATAGCTTTTGGAAATGTTGCAAGAGCTGTAGCAAGACGTGCAAAGCCTTTTGGGTTTCACATTTTAGCTTATGATCCTTATGTCTCGGAAATTGAAATGACTTCTATGGGTGTAGAACCAGTAAGTTTCTCAGAATTACTGATGCGATCGGACTTTGTATCGAATCATGGACCACTTAATGAAGAAACCCGAAAAATTATGTCTACAGAACAATTCGCAATGATGAAAAACAGTGCAATGTTCATCAATGCTGGTCGTGGACCTAGTCAAGATGAAGCTGCCTTAATTGAGGCACTAGAAAAAGGTGAAATCGCTGGCGCTGCTTTAGATGTTTTCGAAAATGAGCCTATTGATGTAGAAAATCCATTACTTAGAATGGATAATGTAATCGTGACACCACATGTAGCATCAGCCACTGCAAGATTTTTACCAGAAACGAGAAGACGCCTAGGACAAGAAATTGCTCTAGTCTTGCAAGGCAAATGGCCAAGAAGCGCAGTTAATCCTCAAGTTCTACAGAATTCGCCACTTGAACGTTGGCAACCACAACCAATGCAACGTGGCCCGAATCATTAATATTTTTTGAGGATGCTATCTATTCAAAAAATGATTAGTCATTGATCGGATAATAATGATTAATCAAACACAACAGTGCACGAAAAAAACTCCGGAAACGATCAAAACGATCCAGTTTTCATTAGCAACACTTTCGATTCATTTTTACTTTGTATCCTATGCGTTATCAATTGTAAATATACCTAGTGCACTAGCCATGCAGCCAGATTGGATTGTGGGGATAGTGGTCGGCGTACATGGGCTTGCTGGTATGATTTCACGTCCACTCATTGGAGTTTGGGTTGATAGCGGTAAACGCGAAACATGGGTAAAAATTGGTGGTGTTGCTACTACTATCGCTTTTATTGGATACGGGCTCAGTTTGGACCCATGGTTAATGATCCCGTTTCGTATCACACATGGAATCGCTATGGGAGCTTTTACTACTGGACTTTTAGCAATAGTCGCAAGTCATATCCCAGAAAAGCAGCGAGGATTAGGGATTGGCACCTACCAAGGGGGGAATGCAATTGCACAACTTTATACCCCACCCATAGCAGTACTAATTGCTCTCAATAGTTCGTATGAAATCTCTTTTCTACTAGGTGCATGTGCTGCAGGATTGGCTTTATTTACGGGAATTTTTGTCCTCGACAAAGATCCTCCAATTTTGTCAAAACAAAACAAAACTCCTTGGAAAAAACGCGAGTGGATCTCAAAAACTGCATTACTTCCTGCACTTGTTTTTGTAATGATGACGACTACTGTGGGAGCAACAGGTGCTTTTCTTCCGCTTTTCTCACTGGAGAGAGAACTAGGTAACCCCGGGTTATTTTACACAGTGTGGGGATTTACTTTACTAATTTCTCGTTTCAGCAGCGGATTTATGGGGGATCGGTATGGAAGAACAAAAGTAATATTACCAGCTTTATCATCTGGAGCACTTGCATTTTTCATACTTGCAAGTGCGGAATCTCAAATAACAATGCTCTTGGCAGGTGCTATAGCTGGATTCGCATTAGGATCAGTACAAGTCTCCATCATGTCAATTATTATAGATAACACACCTGCTTCATCAAGAGGATCAGCAATGGCGACTTATACTCTTGCGTGGGATATAGGAGCAGTGTTCGGAGGAATACTGCTCGGCTTTATCGTGAATGCAACATCATATTCATTTGGATTCTATCTTGTCGGCATATTACCTATTTTAGGAATTGTGTTATATGTCTTCAGTGTGCAACGGTCACAATTAAAAATTGATAGAGATAAAAGTCGCGACTAAGAGCTTCCAATAATAGTGTTTATGAATAAAGAACAAGGAGATGAAATCTTGGTGAAGCTGATTAGCTTTGATATCGACGGTACTTTAGAGGTTGGTGATCCTCCTGGAGTAATAACTTTAGATATAGTACGTCAAGCACACGAATTGGGATTTTTAATTGGTAGTTGCTCAGATCGCCCCATTAGTTATCAACAAAATCTATGGGAAAAGCACAATGTCCCTATGCAATTTACAGTACTCAAACAACAGTTACTGGATGTTCGCTCCAAGTTCGAGGCTGAACATTATTTACATATTGGGGATACAGATGTAGATGCAATGATGGCCAAAGATGCAGATTTTGAATTTCTTCACTCAATCACAGGAGATATTGAAAGTTTTTATAAGGAATATGGATTAGGCGATTAGACTAGTTTTCAGAGGCTGGTCTAAACTTTACTAATGTCCAATCATTATCAATATCATCAAAAACCACCTCTAAAGGCATGTTTACTTCTAAGTCTTCGGGAATAGCACATTCAACTATATTAGACATCATTCGCACATCTTCAGCGAGCTGTATTACAGCAAAAGCATAGGGAACATCTTCTGCAAAAGCAGGATTAGCGGGTTGACGTACTACTGTATACGTATGAAGTCTAGCTTTACCACTTGCAGCAACCCATGACCAATCACTTTGTAAACAACGAGGACATGCCTCACGTGGATACCAAAAAAATTTATCACACTGTGTACAATGAGGAAGTATAAGTTCATGACGCTTTGCAGCTTCCCAAAATGGCGCTGTCAATTCAGGTTCTGGTGGACGAGGAAGTGGTTTTTTATATTGAGTAGTTTCTTCTGACATATTAATAACTTTCTTTCACTTATTCTTTCTTACAGTGTCGCACTTGAACCAAGGACGAGCGTACACATGACGCTAGAAGAGCCTCCTCAGCCATTCACCATACATATATCTGTTTTAGAAGCCTGGCGAATTCCACCTCTACCCATTACTTGCCTTGTAGCCTCGACAACATGGCGAAAACCGCCACCAGTACCACCTGTCTGCCCGGCACCAATCTGCCCACCATCTGTATTAATGGGAAAAGTCCCATTAAATGTGGTATCTGTATCTTGATAGAAAGGTCCAATTTCCCCTTTCTGAACAATACCAGCATCTTCTAAACATGCCATTGCGAGAATGGTATAACAATCGTAAAACTGAGCAAGATCAACTTCATTAATATTAATTTCAGCCATCTGCAACGCTGTTGGAGCAGAATCAACTACTGGAGTAGTAGTCATATCTTCATCATGCCAAATAATATCATGACGAGTTGCCGGGCCTCCTACTCCCAGAATGTACGCAGGGGGATTAGGTAATGCCTTTGCACGTTCAGCAGAAGTAACAATCACAGCATGCGCCCCTGAACAAGGCATAACGCTTTCTAATAAATGTAAAGGGTCGTTAGTAAAGCGAGAATTAAGTACGTCATCCATAGTCACGGGTTCTTCATACCAAACTGCATTAACATTTTTTGAAGCATTGAATCTCTGGTCGACTACCATCTTTGCAAACTGCTCTTGAGTTGTACCGTACTCAAACATATGACGCTGCTTCATAAGGCCATACCAACCGTTCATCGCAATTACTGGTCCATATGGAACTTCCCATTCTGTAGTGCGGCTACGAGGAGGTAATGAATCACGAGCTTCAGCAACACTACGTAATCGAGAACTTGATCGTGGCCTTGATTCACCGAAAACGCAAAGTACATAATCAACTACGCCTGCAGCAATAGCTTCTGCTGCAGTAGCAATAGAAGTAGCTCCACTAGCACCGTGTGTAGTCATAGAAACGTTAAACCGAGGTTGCAAACCAAGAGCTTCGGCAACAGTGAGAGAATTAAATTGTTCAGGAGTAATAAGACCATCAATATCATCTTTTTTTAAGCCAGCATCCAAAATAGCCCCCCGAGCTACCTCTGCTAACAAACCAAATGTTGTCCGATCTGGCATTTCTTTACGAGTTGGGACTTCATAAAACCCAACTATGGCAGCTTTTCCACGGATACTCATAAGAACCTAACTTCCACCGAAATTCATTAATTCGATATATATAGGGTAAACTTATACCTTCAGAGAAAATTTTTCACCTATTAGCCTTAAGAATTATTATTTTTTATTATTATTCGGAGAACCAAGGAGGTTTTTATAATGTCAGAACAGGTAATTTCAACAATCAATGATTTCATTGCTTCACAAGGAATCGATAAAAACCAATCCAATTGGAAAACAACTCTAACCATACCTCCTGTAGCAACTTTTGATAGTGAAAATACATACTATTGGCAATTGAATACTAACTGTGGTGATATACGAATTAAGCTTCTACCTGAAGTGGCTCCTATGCATGTCACAAGCACAATTTATCTAACTCTATTAGGCTTTTATGATGACCTTAACTTTCATCGTGTTATTACACGATTTATGGCACAAGGCGGCTGTCCATTAGGAAGCGGGACAGGTGGTCCTGGCTACCAATATGCTGGAGAATTTGACCCATCGGTGAAACATGATCGTCCTGGATTGCTCAGCATGGCAAATGCAGGTCCACGAACTGACGGTAGTCAATTTTTCCTTACATTTGTAGAACCACCTTGGCTTGATGGTGCACATACAATTTTTGGAGAAATTGTTGATGGTTTCGAGGCACTTGAGCAATTAGAGTCATACGGATCACAAAGTGGACAACCAACTGCTGAGTCAGGACTTCTTTTAGAAAAAGCAACAATCGAAGTTAATTAGACATAGTTGAGATTGAACATTCTTAGCTATTCCTGCAAAGATTCATTGACTATTGGCCATCTACTAGCAAGGGCCGAGGGTAGTGCTCTTTCTCCTTCAGGATGAACCACGGGTGGATTATTAGGTGATTTAAATGATTCACCTGTAGGTTCTGTAAGAAGTTCAACGAAGACAGGTCCTTCGACTTCTAATAAATCGTCCAGAGCTAATTCGAAAGATTCAATATCATCAAAACGAACTGCTTCTGCATACCCTGCACCTTTGGCCATTTCTGCAAATGACATACGACCTTCAGCCAAAACAGGCTGTGCACCACTAGTTGCATAAATTCCATTATGGAAAACAATATGCAAAAATTTTCTTGGTGCAGCATTAGCTATCGTTAGAAGAGAGCCTAATTGCATTGCTAAAGAGCCATCACCATCAAAAATCCAAACAGGCACATCAGGGCGTGCTAACTGGACACCTAAACCAAAGGTGGATGCACCTCCCATAAATCCAACACAAAACAAATCTCTATCTGATTCAAATTCTTCACGCCATGGCTTCATTACTGTCATTGTAGAAACAACTACTTGATCTTCACGTCTTTTATCCAAAACATTAAGAGCAGCATCTACGGATATCTTTGAGGGTCTTGTATCACTCATTTTGTTACCTAACTAGTTGCAACACCCACCAATAAAGCAACAGGACCTTCTCGTTCCAGAGCTGATTGATAAGCCAATTCAATAAAATTAAGATCGTCTTCTTTTTCCATCAGATAGTGCGGAATATCAAATGTATCGAGTAATGGTTGTGCCAATCGTACCATCGATCCCCCATGCTCGTGAGGAAGTAATTCTGCATCACGGCTCAAAAGGCCAATAAGCAAGACCATAGGGAATCTTCCATCTTCAGCAATTCCTCGTAAATGATTCACCGAAGCATAAAGTCCAGCATGCTGAATTTGTACAAGTGGGATACGCCCTCCCACAATAAGTCCTGCAGCTATAGCAATAGCTTCATCTTCTGTTGCTGCTTGTATAAAGCGAGGGGTTTCATGTTTTGATAAAATATCTATCAAACTTCGCTGATGTGTATCTGGAACAGCAACCACATCAGTAAAACCTACCGATTGAATAGCCTTCAGGAATGGCTCAGCAGGTATAGATTCTGCGTAAATCATTTGTATCTCCATCATTATTATTGGTTAACCTAACTGTAAAAATGATACTCTACAAGGGTTAAGCTTGTTGGAGTATCATTTAGAAAACCATTAATGAGATCAAAAAGGGTAGAAATGGCAGAAGGACCGCTATCAGGAATACGTGTACTCGAGTTCACACAAATCATCGCCGGTCCTTTTGCTTGTCAAAATTTAGCAGATATGGGTGCCGAAGTAATTAAAGTAGAACCTCCGGAAGGAGAAGCTTGGCGAGTTTTTAATCAATTTATTCCTGGTGAAGGAAAGTATTTTCAATCATTAAATCGCGGTAAATACTCTCTCGTTCTTAATCTACAACACCTAGAAGCACAAGAGGTAGTCCACAAACTAATACCTGAAATTGATGTAGTTATTATTAATTATAGACCTGATGTACCAAAAAAATTAAATATTGACTATGAGACACTCCAACATTTCCGTAAAGATCTGATCTATGTCGATAACACTGCATTCGGAAGAAAAGGACCAAACTCTGACAAACCAGGTTACGACATAATCGCACAGGCTTTATCAGGCTTAATGGTCAATGAAGGAAAATATGATGCAGTAACCGGAACTCCAAAAAATATCGCTTCAACACCTATTGCTGATTATGGTACCGGTATTGCGATTGCCTGGGGAGTATGTGCAGCTTTGTATCACCGCGAAAAAACAGGAGAGGGTCAACTCATTGAGAGTAATTTATTACAGACAGCCCTAGCATTCCAAGGCAGTCATGTCATGGATTTACCCGCAGCAGATACTTTAAAATACGAACGAATGGAAAATGTCCATCAACTCCAAGAAAAAGGAGCTTCTTACCCTGAATTAATTGACGCACATAATCCTTTATCACAATTGTCTGAAGGAAATATCTATTATCGTCCTTATAGTACGCGTGACGGTGCAATCGCAGTGGGAGCGCTTTCAAGTTCATTATGGACAAAAGTGCGAGCTGCTCTTGGTACCAACTTCCTAGGGATGGCAGATCCGGAGTTCAATCCCCAAGATAGTAGCTGGGTTTCATCAGCTCGAGAAGAAGTACAGAAAATAGAAGAACATGTACAAAGTAAAACCACCAAAGAATGGGGAAAAATTTTTACTGAACATGGTGTCCCTAATGGTGCATTAAATTTTCCAGAGGATTTAATTGATGACGAACAAGTTATTCAAAATGATGGCATTATTCATCTCACGCATGATCTAAGCGGTGAACAACGACAAGTTGGTCCATTACTAAAGATGAGTAAAACGCCTTTAAGAGCTAATTTGGCATCACCACCTTTAGGGCGTGACACGGAATCAATTCTATCGAATGCTGGTTATTCAATAGAACAAATAGAAAAATTACGTACGAACGGGACTATTAATTGATTACTTGAAAGAAGGTATCAATGCCATTTGCCCAAGAATTATTCGAATACTCTAAAGAATGGGTTAGTAAGGGCATAATCTCAGAAAATCAAAGAACAGAAATTCTGAATGAAAATTACACACAAAAACACATATCACGTCGCCTAATACCGATATTATCGGTACTCGGTGCAGCAATGGTTGTTTTAGGCATTATCAGCGTAATTTCCGCTAACTGGGACAATATTCCTAGCTTAATAAAACTCATTTCAGGAATAGTGCTCATGGTCTTTTTCTATAGCACTGGATACATCTTACGTTTTAGATCAAGACAGCTCCTAAAAACTGGAAACGGATTAATTTTAGCTGGTTCAGGAATGTTTTTTGCTAATACGGTATTAATTGGACAACAATACAACCTCAGTGATGATTCGCTTCTGGGATTCTGGCTCACATTTCTTGTTACGTTTTTACTAACCTATTTTCTAATGTCGAGAATTTTTGGATTTGTATCAGCAGTTCTATTGATCACGATCTTTATATTTTCGACACAACAAGAAAATTCAATCTGGCCTGTCGAAGAAGAATTACTAGTATTTATAATCTTAGGTCTTAGTGTTTGGTTATTGATAATTTCGATAATAAATCGTCTGATTAATTTTTCATATCTATCGTTACCATTCGAAACAATAGGTGGAGTGTCTCTATATTTTAGTATTTTTTATTTAGGCTTTTTGAGACATTTTGATATCGAAGAGACTTTATCCACAATAGATCTACTCGTATTTTTGTTGCTGCCCGCTTTCATATTTGCTCTCTTATTAGCAAGTTCGCTCAACAAGAAAAAATACCACTTTCTAAATAGAATCAATCCCTCTGAAATTTCATACCCATATCTGACAACATATTCAATGCTTATATTGCTATTAATTTTTACCGCATTAATTGGTACATTTTCTTGGCTGCACAATGATATTACTACGGAAATATTCACAATTAGCTATTGGTTCTTTTTCATTATGCTCTGCGCAGTAACCATTTGGATTGGACTTCTGACAGATAGAGGATTCTGGATAAACGGACCACTGATCTTTATTGGAATTTTTATACTTACTAGATATTTCGATCTTTTCAGTAGATATGATCAAACAGGGCTGCTTTTTATAGGAGCAGGAATTTTATTCTTCGTATTGGCTTTTGTGCTAGAACGCACACGTAAAATAATTGAGAAAAAATACCATGAAAATTAAATCGCGAAAACATATATTCTTCTTCGTAGTGCTTATACTGGCACAAATCATTTTCTTGTCCGTAGTGATACTTAATGAAGAAAAGCTTAGTAATGAAGAACTAATAGTTCTCGAATCTATTCCTGTAGATCCTCGAGATCCCTTGCGCGGTGATTTCATAATACTAGATTACCGTGCTACCAATTTAGATCACCTGCCAAGCCCTGAAATAACTATAGAAGAATCAATATTCATAATTTTCGAACAACAATCATATTATTGGGAGCCAATCGGAATTTATAAAAACAAACCATTGCCAAGTGAAATAAGCTCAGAAAATGTATTCTTAAAAGCGATAATCCAAGAGGTAAAACCACTACATGTAGAATATCCCAACATCCAAAAATGTTTTGTACCACAAGGTTCTGGCAACATCCCAGAAAATCCAGATGTAATAATAGCAGTTTCCGATAAAGGTTTAGCACGAATTCAAAGGCTCGAGTTCACTAATCCAGATGGTACAGGTGGAATAAGAGAATGCTAAACTAACTAATTTCTACTTGTCCCAATGGAGTATCAATTACCGCAGTCAAACTACTTTCTGTAGCATATCTGATAGGAATATTTAAATTAAGAAATTCTAACTGACCACTAATTGTCTTGTAATCTGGGTGTCCAATTCGCAATTCAACAAGAGAACAACCTGATGGAGCATCGATCGATGGATGGGGAGAATCTTTCCAGTCAATCAAAAATGGAAGTACTGCAACATTATTATCACGACCAAGCCCGCCACCACTTCCCGTGGTTAATTCCCAGTCAAGCCTTATCCCATCAGCACGAATCCGTGACATATCCCGAACAGAACCAAAATCAATACCTTTAGCATTAGCAGACTTGACTAACTGAATAATATTTGTAGTACGGGCAGCCCAAGTACGCAGTAAAGGAATTTCAGGAAAGCGTTCTGAAGGAAGCTGAAATTCTTGTGTAGGATCAGGGCCTAATATCTCTAAATATTGATATTCCCCTAAAGAAAGCAATGCATTACAAGTACCACGACCAATATGACTACCTCCAAAAATAGGGGCTACTCCAAGTTTATTAGTTAATTCTTCTGTGGAAGCAGTTACATTCGATGTAACATAAACAAGATGATCAATTTCTAACATATATACTTCTTTCTCCTATATATGAAAGAATATACACATGAAATTAAAAGAGGAAATATGCAAATCATCTTAGCTGTGGCATTGGGTGGTGCATTAGGGTCAGTTGGACGCTACATGTTAACTGCAGCAACAAAAGAGTTCACTGACTTGCAAGGTCTTGGAACATTAATTGTTAACACATTAGGTGCATTTTTATTAGGGATGATTTTAGGAATGACTGAAAATCGACTCGAGCTTTCAGAACCAATAAAAAATGGTCTAACTATAGGACTGTTAGGCGGATTTACCACCTTTTCGACTTTTATGTATGATTTCATCTATCATGTTGAAGAAACAAATTGGCTAGCAGCAATTATATTAATTACTGCAACAATATTATTAGGACTCATAGTTATGATTAGTGGCCTAATTATTGGGCGGGCTGTTTAAATTATAAAATATGATAACCAAAGCTAGTGCGAATACTCTGCACTAACGATATAACCACCATTCTCACGAGGGCTAATAATCAATTGCTGACTATATTGATCACTAGCTATTTCATTTTGAGAGGAATAAGAGATATTCTCGATTCGTCCAGATTTTGGTTCTTTTTGACTACTCAGAGCTTCATATAAGATCTCACCTTCCATATGTGATGGAGGCGAGTGTCCCAACAAATACATAATTGTTGGAGCAATATCAGGATGCCCTGAGACAGACGAGATAGAGACATCTTTTAGAAAACCAGGTCCATTAGCAACCGTGAATGTTCTTAATTCAGTAGGGTTCATCGAACCATGCTGACCACATCCTTCTCTACCACTAGCTACATAACTAAAACCCTTAACACCATTAAGATTAGCGTTTTCATTCCATGCAAAAGAAAGTGCTATATCGGGGCCACGTACACCATCAAGGCCTACCAAAGAGGTAGGTAATACTCCTGGTATTTCTTGTAAGTAGTCTGCAGCAAGCAAAGGCCCTGACCAGTATTGAGAAAATAACCACTGAATTAAAGATTGACCTGTTTCAAAATCTTTTCCTTCAATATAGAACAGTAATGCACCACCATTATCAGCAACCGTAACCCCATCAGGCATGCCAGGAGGAGCAAAGTTAGCTTCTAATAGCATTTCATTAATTGGTATGATCTTTTCTGCAGAGCTATGACCATGATCACAGGTTACAATGATATCGATTTCATCTTGCATATCATTATCTTCTATCCATGAGAGTAATCGTCCAAATCCTTTGTCAGCAGCCTTTACACTTTCAAAAACAGTATCTGAACCTAAGAGTGTTCCATGTTGAGAACCATCCGGTTCAGAGCACCATAGAAATGTTACATCTGCCTGCTGTTCCACTAATGCAAAATCGATACAAATATCTATCATCCGTTCAATACGACTTGTATTCGGTCTTGATGCTTCTGGCCACGGACCAAACTTCGAAATAATTTCATCATTCAATCTTTCAGGGATTGAATATTCGGGGTGTATGGTGGATCCATACTCTTCATCGGAAAGGTAAGGATGATGTACAAATGATTGTCCAGTCGATCCAATACCTATGGCAGTATATTGCAAATTGAGAGTAGCCATTGATTGAGCCAATGTCGGAACAAGCAATGGATCTCCGCCTTTATCAATAAGTTCAACAAAGTGATCTTTTAAGTACGTATTCATTGGTTCTGTTTTACTAAATTCAGGAACAATCGCCGTATTACCCATTAAACCATGTGTCGCAGGAAAACAACCCGTTACCATTGTCGCAGAATTAACTCGCGTTACAGTTGGAAAAACCGGTTGATGTGATAAAAATCTCACTCCCTTAGAAGTGAATTCCTTTAAATTAGGCATTAATTCTTCTGTTACTAGTTCTTTCTGAAGTCCATCAAAAACGAAAACAATTACACGAGACATAAGGATTCCTTAGCATATTATTTTATCTATCACGCATGATGCATTAAATTCTAAAGGGACGATAACATTTATTGTGCAATGTAAGGAAAAATAATGATTGAAATTTTAATGGTTATATTATTTTCCTGTTATGTGTTATTGACAACGTTTATGATGTTCCGAGCTGTTAAAGAAAGGGACCCTCGACAAAGGCTAAAAAATGCACTCGCACTGTTAACGATAGTAAGTATTGGCGTTCCATTGCTCGTAGCATTTATTCTTCTTTTTATGTGATATACCAATATTACAACTGTGAGGTAATTAATGAATAACAATGATTCACATAATGCACCAGGTGATGAAGTAAAATATCGCCCAGGTATAATCGAATCAAAATGGCAAAAAAAATGGGCCGATACCAGTTTATATAGAACTGAAGATGAAGTTGAAGGTAAAGAGAATCGCTACCACTTAACCATGCTCCCTTACCCATCTGGTGATTTACATGTTGGCCATTGGTTCGCAATGACACCTTCAGATGCATTGGCACGCTATTTTCGTATGCAAGGCTACAACATTCTTTTTCCCATGGGTTTTGATGCATTTGGATTACCTGCAGAAAATGCAGCGCTTAAAGGTGATACACATCCGCAAACTTGGACAGAACAAAATATTAAGAAAATGCGTGATCAACTAAGACAAATGGGGGCAATGTTTGATTGGCAACGTGAGGTCAATTCATCTTTACCAGAGTATTATAAATGGACACAGTGGTGGTTCCTTCAACTTTTCAAAAATGGATTAGCTGAACGAAAAAAAGCTCCTGTAAATTGGTGCCTCGATTGTGAAACTGTTCTGGCAAATGAGCAGGTCATCAATGGAACATGTGAACGCTGTGAATCTACTGTAGAACAACGTGAATTAGAACAGTGGTTTTTCCGGATAACAGATTACGCTGAAGAATTATTAGACAATGGCGAACTCGATTGGCCTGAGCCAGTAAAAATAATGCAAAGGAACTGGATTGGAAAATCAATTGGTGCAGATGTAAGTTTTCGAATGGAAACAAATAATCCTTCTGATGATTCAGAAATTCGTGTATTTACTACACGTCCAGACACCCTGTATGGAGCAACATTCATGGTACTAGCTCCAGAACACCCTTTAGTTTCCAAGATAACTACTCAAGAACAAAAAAACGAAGTTGCAAATTATATTGAACAAACAAAACTAGCAACTGAAATTGAAAGACAATCAACCGATCGTGAAAAAACAGGAGTTTTCACTGGAGCGTATTGTGTTAATAGACTAAACGAAGAACCCATACCAATTTGGATCAGTGATTATGTACTCTCAACGTATGGGACAGGTGCCATCATGGCAGTTCCTGCACATGATCAACGAGATTTCGAATTTGCACAAAAATTTAATTTACAGATCAAACCAGTGGTACAACAATTGGATGTCCCAGAACTTGAAATAGAGGAGGCTTACACAGGATCAGGAAAACTCATCAATTCTGAGTCATTTAATGGAATCGATAATATAGTTGCTATTGAACAAATTACTGAATATTTAGCTGAAAAAGGTTGGGGGGAAAAGAAAACACAATACCGCCTTAGAGATTGGTTAATATCTAGACAAAGGTATTGGGGTTCACCTATCCCCATGATTTACTGCAAAGCATGTGGAATTGTCCCAGTACCAGAAGAAAATCTACCAATCGAACTTCCCTTCGATGTTGAGTTCCGCCCCACAGGAGAATCACCTCTTAATCTTTCTGACGATTTTGTAAATACAAAATGCCCAGAGTGTAATGAAGAAGCTCGACGTGAAACCGACACCATGGACACATTTATGTGCTCGTCATGGTATTACATACGTTATTGTGATCCAAATAATGAAACCAATGCAATAGACAGAGATATCGCAAACAAATGGTTACCCGTAGATCAATACACTGGCGGCTCTGAACATGCAGTAATGCATCTTTTGTATGCACGCTTTTTTTACAAGGCAGCACGTGATATGGGGTTGGTCCCAGGTGATGAACCTTTCACGCGTTATTACAGTCAAGGACAAATACTAGGTCCTGATGGAAAAAGAATGTCAAAATCAAGGGGTAATGTAGTGCCTCCAGATGATCAAGTAACAAAATGGGGAGCAGATACGTTTAGAGCGTACTTGATGTTCCTCGGACCTTGGGAGCAAGGTGGACCTTATGATATTGATGGCATCGTGGGTATTTCGCGTTGGTTAAATCGTGTTTGGAATCTCGTCAATAATAAATCGAATTTATCTAATACAGAAAATGTTGAAACCACTGAAAAATTACGGTACTTGAACCATAATGCTATCGCCAAAGTAACAACCGATATTGAAAATAAGCAATTCAATACGGCGATTGCAACACTTATGTCCTTAACAAATGATCTCTATACCTTGCGAACAAATACGACAATAGATTCAACGATATGGAAAGAAACAACTGATAACCTTTTGTTACTTCTGGCTCCTTTTTGTCCACACATAGCTGAAGAACTTTGGGAAATAGTAGGGAATAACTACTCAATACACCAGCACTCATGGCCTGAGTACATAGAAAGTTTTACTAAAGAAGAAAATATTAAAATTCCAATGCAAATTAATGGAAAACTTAGAGAACATATTCTAATCCCAAGAAATGCTACTGAAACTGAAGTACTCGAATTAGCAAAGAAACTTGAAAGATGGTCTGAAATAGTAGGAAGTAATGAAATCATTCGGATAATTTATGTGCCAGAACGGTTACTAAACATAGTAATCAAGCCCGTAACTTAATTATTTCAATTATTTTTAGCTGGCTCGTCATCTAAAGGTTTATTGTCAAAATCATCTATAACCTCATCGCTAACCTCATTTAACAAATTAACTAGAGGCTCATCTTCATCGATAGTTTCATCTTCATCAGCTGGTTCATCTTTATCAGCTGGTTCATCTGCATCAGCTGGTTCATCTTCATCAACATTAGAATGCGATTTTTCTTGAATCGCTAAATGTTCCAAATCAACATCTTCATTATTAAGTATTTGATTAGAATTATCCGTGAATTTACTTTCTTGATTACTTTCAGCATCTAAAGATAAGGGGGTGTCCTCTGTGTGATTTACATCTTTAACTTCGTGGTTAACATCTAATTGTTGAATCGCTCTCCCGATAGAATGAGCGTATAAATTTAATTGCTTTTCTAAGCGGCGTAATAACTCTAAAGAATACCCATCAGCATCATCCATCTGGGATTGGGCAACTTGTCGAGAATCTGTAATGCGTTGCTGAATTTCAGCATTAGCATGATCGACTCTTTCACGTAGACGTTTTTCAGCTTCATCAGCTATTTCTTGAGCACGCTTTCGTGCCGATTCTGCAATAGTATGTTCTGATATGAGATGAGATGATGTTTGCTCAGCACGAGCTATCATGATGCGTGATTCTTCTTGAGCATCCATGAAAATACGCTCACGCTGTGCCGTAATCTCTGTAGCTTCTTTTACTTCTTTTGGGATAGCTACACGTATTTGATCGATAAGCTCTAATAACACTTGTTGATCTAAAAGTAACTTATTACTTATTGGCAAACGACGTGCACCCCCAACAAGCTCTTCTAATCTATCAACCAAGTATAGTAAATCCATCACATATCCCTTTAGTTTAATCCATTCGACTAATTCGAGTTCATCTTTGCAATAATTGCTTCCGCCACATTCGGTGGGACAAGATCTGAAACATCACGATCGAAGCCCACAAGCTCGCGAACTCGAGAAGCACTAACAAACATATATTCAGCTTCTGTCATTAAATATGCAGATTCTATATGTGGTGCCATCTTACGGTTCATTAACGCCATATCAAATTCTACCGTAAAATCTGTGATCGCACGTAAACCACGAATAATAACTGTTACACCATTTTCGTCTGCTACATCAACAGTTAATCCTGAAAAGGGCATAACTCGAACATTTTTGAGATCAGCAACTGCACCACGTGCCAACTCACATCGTTCTTCAGTAGTAAACATAGTGCTACGAGATTCAGCTACAGCAACAATAACTTCCTCAAACATTTTTGATGCTCGACTGGTGATATCAACATGACCTTTGGTCATGGGATCAAAACGTCCGGGATACATTGCAATAGTCATTATTATTCCTTTCAAATATGTCTTCAGAGTCGATATATAGTAATTGCTCCATCACCCTGACGACGTGTTCTCCAAAATGGCAAACCCACAAGATTCAGAGGAGGGATAGTATTAAATCTATGTTCGACAACTACTGTTGCATCTTTAGTAAGTCCTCCATCTAAAGAATCATTGATATCTAACCAACAATTAATATCATCATACGGGGGATCTGCAATAACAAGTGAGATTTGTTCATGATCAGAGGCTTGCCATTCTCCTACACTAGCGTTAATCACGCTACCACCTATAACTTTTGCTATATCCAAATTTTCTCGAATTGTGTGACAGTTTTTTCTATTTGATTCAACGAAAATACATCTTTCTGCTCCACGAGATAATGCTTCAATTCCTAATGCACCACTACCAGCATAGAGATCCACTACTGATGATCTTAATAAATTTGCAGATTCTAAAATACCGAACAAACTTTCTTTGAGTCGTGAAGATGTAGGTCGAGTTTTTCCTGATGGCATCTTCAACATAATTCCATTTGCTGATCCTCCATTAATTCTGATCGACATTATTGATTACCTGCAGGCCCTGGAGGGCCTGTTGGTGTTGGTGTTGGTGTTGGTGTTGGTGTTGGTGTTGGTGTTGGTGTTGGTGTTGGTGTTGG
>JAKUNM010000011.1 GCA_022451865.1 Dehalococcoidia bacterium | reverse complement strand
TTGAAGGTCGGGCTGTGGAACGCATAGTCATAACACATTCGCATGCCGATCATTGGAATGGATTCGACATACTTCGAAAATATACCAACGCACCTGTTTTTTCATCAGAAAAAGAAACAAATTTAAATGAACAGTACAACATCCAAAAACTTCATGATAATGAAACTTTTAACATCAATAACGCTACTGCAAAAAAAATCCATACCCCTGGCCATACTCCTGGATCAATCTGTATACATATTGGTGACGCACTCTTGACAGGAGATACTCTATTTCCAGGAGGTCCTGGAAGAACTCGTTCGGCAGATTTACTCAATGAAGAGATCAATTCAATTACGAGTAAACTTTATATATTACCAAATCATACTTTAGTCCTTCCGGGGCATGGGAATGACACAACAATAGCTGTATCGAAGGAAGAATATGCTGTTTTTGCCGCAGCAAAGCATGATCCCGATCTTCATGGTGATGTAGCGTGGTTAGAGAGTTAAGTCTTTGACTAGCAGCGATTTCTATCAACCACTAGAGCACACTTCGAGTAATGGAACACAAATAATATTTACACCCATGCCATCAGCGAGATCAGTGGGAATATCTATCTACTTAAAGTCCGGCTCACGTTATGAAGAATATCCTGAAATAGCAGGAATTTCTCATTTCTTAGAGCATATTTGCTTTAAAGGAACTATCGAAAGACCTACCCCACGTGACATTTCATTCGCGATAGACTCTCTTGGTGGAACAATCAATGCTGCTACCTATAAAGAAATGACTTGCTACTATGCAAAAGTTGCTAGTGAATTTACCAATCAGTCTCTTGATTTATTGCTCGATATGGTACAAAACTCTCTGTGCCTTAGCGAAGAAATAGAAAAGGAACGTGGTGTTATTTTGGAAGAATTAGCAGCTGTTCAGGACACACCATCAGAATTAGCCTCACTTTTGGTAGACTCATTAATATGGCCAAACCAACCACATGGTAGAGATATTGCCGGTGACATTGAATCTGTAAGTAATATATCGCAGTCAAAAATAATCAGCGCCTACCAAGAACAATATGTTGCAAACAACGCAATTATTTCTATTGCAGGTGCAATAGATCCTGATGAATCTATTGCACTAATCAATGAGAAAATTAATGATTGGAAATCTGGTCAACCTAACCGATGGTTGCCAAACTATCCATCAAACAATAAGAGAGGTGGATTAATATCAAAAGACACAGGTCAAACTCATGTCATCGTGGGGATGGACAGCATCAGCTCCGTTAACGAGCAAAGATATGCATTAGACTTACTCTCAATTTGTTTAGGTGAAGGAATGTCTTCACGATTATTTCTCCGGTTAAGAGAAGAACTTGGTCTTTGTTATGATATTCATAGTTATTCATCACAATTATTGGATACAGGGATGTTCGGAATATATGCAGGAGTTGATCCATCTAATGTAGAAAAAACTTTAGCTAATATACGTAGTGAGTTAGAAAACTTATCAGACCCTATAGAAAATTTTGAACTTGAAAGAGCTAAATCTATAATGCGTTCAAGAATTGAACTAAGTATGGAAAATACTCGTGCAGTTTCTGCGTGGTATGGATCATCGGCTATACTGGAACAGCAACTTGTACCGCCAGAAAAAGCTCTTGAGAATTATGAAAAAGTTGTACCCAAAGATATTCAAAATCTATTCCAAGAAATCTACTCACCTAGTAAAACATTTCTTGCAATTGTAGGCCCTTTCCAAACAATTAAACCTTTCGAGGAAATATTATTCAATTAAAGACAATAAAAAAAGAGGGCGTATTATACGCCCTCTTTTTTATTGTCTTATTTAATAGACTACATCATACCAGGCATTCCACCCATACCAGGCATTCCACCCATACCACCCATATCCATACCACCCATATCTGGAGCAGCAGGAGCTGGTGGCTCAGGTAGTTCTCCAACGGCCACTTCAGTAGTAAGCATAATGGCAGAAACGGAAACTGCACTTTCTAGAGCAATTCTAACTACCTTTGCTGGATCTACTATACCCAACTTGAACATATCGCCCATATCACCAGTCGAAGCATCATATCCAATATTAGGATTATCAGCAGACCTAACACGATCTACAACAACAGATGGCTCTTGACCAGCGTTTTCAGCAATTTGACGAAGTGGAGCCTCAAGGGCCTCTCGAAGAATACGTACTCCTGTAACCTCTTCTTGGCCTTCCATTTCTTCAATTAAATTATCCAAAATTCCTTGCACACGAAGTAAAGCAACTCCTCCGCCAGGGACAACGCCTTCTTCGACGGCGGATCGAGTAGAAGATAAAGCATCTTCTACTCGGAATTTCTTTTCCTTAACTTCTGTTTCTGTAGCACCACCAATTTTAATCACGGCCACGCCACCAGCGAGTTTCGCCAACCGTTCTTGTAATTTTTCTCTATCAAAATCAGAAACTGTATCACGTATCTGCGCACGTATCTGACGTATCCGAGCCTGAATAGCTTCGTCACTACCAACACCTTCAATGATAGTAGTATTGTTAGTTTCAGAAACAATCCGGTGTGCACGACCCAAGTCAGCTATCTGAGTATCTTCTAAAGTTCTACCCATGTCAGTCGTAACAAAAGTACCACCAGTAAGAATAGCAATATCCTCTAACATTTCTTTACGACGATCACCAAAAGAAGGTGCCTTAATGGCCAAGACATTCAAAGTACCCTTCATCTTATTCACAACCATAGTGGACAAAGCTTCGTCGACCAAATCTTCGCAAATAATGACTAGATTTTTTGATACCTGAAGAACTTTCTCAACTATAGGCAATAATTGATTAACATCCTTAATTGTCTCATTAGATATCAGAATATAAGGATCATCTAAAACTGACTCCATGCGATCAGGATTAGTAACAAAATATGGAGATATCATACCTCTTTCAATTTGTAATCCATCAACTATTTCAGTTTCATAATCTAATCCACGTCCATCTTCAATGGTGATAACACCATCACGGCCAACTTGTTCCATAATATCGGAAATAAGCTCACCAACACGACGTTCATTAGCAGAAATAGCGGCTACGTCAGCTATAGTTTCTTTATCTTCAACAGGCAAAGCAAGTTTCAACAATTCAGGTTGTAGCACACTGACTGCGCGCTCTAAACCTCTACGTATATACATAGCATTAGCACCTGCAGCAATATTTTTAATTCCATCACGGAAAATGGCCTGTGCTAAAACAGTGGCTGTAGTAGTTCCATCGCCAACGACTTCATTAGTACGTACAGCAACTTGTTTCACAAGTTGTGCGCCCATATTGTGAAAACGATCATCAAGATCTATTTCCTTTGCGACAGTGACACCATCTTTAGTAATCGTGGCAGGTCCATAATTCTTATCCAAAACTACGTTACGACCGCGTGGTCCTAGTGTAACCTTGACTGCATTAGCCAAAGCATCAACACCATGCAATAACTCGCGGCGTGCATCCTCTTCAAAACGAAGTGATTTCGCGGGCATTTGGGGCCTCCCCCCGAGCGTATACTCTACTGCAACTAGTCTACGAGTTTAGCCAAGACATCTTGAAAGCGAATTACAATATATTCCTGAGAATCTACTGTTACTTCCTGTCCTGTATATTTTTGATATAAAACATTATCGCCTTCGGCAAGATCGATATCAATCATCTGTCCAGTATCACTTAACTTTCCAGGACCTACCGCGACAACGTGACCATGCTGAGGAGCTTCTTTTGCTGAATCAGGAATAACCAAGCCAGAGCTGGTTACTTCTTCCTGTTCAACTGCCTTCAACACGATGTGATCAGTAAGGGGAACAACATTTGTGGCCAAAATCACATGCCTCCTCGAGATATATGTGAATTGAAATATCTCATAAAACCTAATTTTACCGACCCAATTAAGAGCCGACAAAGATATTAGCACTCTGCTATGGTGAGTGCTAGTACTAGATCAAAGAATAATGAAAAATTATCCAATTCTTTGGACTCGAGATCTATATGGCGTAGGATCGATATCAATCAAACTATCGGAACTAATTGCCATTTCGATACGAGTTGCGGCAGCAATCATCGCAGCATTGTCAGTGCATAAAGAAGGTGGAGGGATATGTACAGGAATAGTAGAACGATCTTGAACGATTTCACGAAGACGACTATTCGCAGCAACTCCTCCTGCAAGTAATAAAGATTGCGCGCCTTCTCGTTCTGCTGCATAAACAGCCTTTTTACTTAAGACATCAACAACGGATTCTTGAAATGCCCATGCAATTTCATTGATATCGGAGTTTTGTAATTCTTCAACGGATCGGTATACGGCAGTTTTCAATCCAGAAAAAGAAAAATCATCCGTACCACGAAGCCATGCACGAGGAAAATGCATCTTCTTCACCACTGCATTAGAAGCTGCCTTACTTACTTCAGGGCCTCCAGGATAACTAAGCCCTAATAGGCGAGCTACTTTATCAAATGCTTCTCCGGCAGCATCATCACGTGTCCCACCTAAGCGCTTAAATACAGGGCCCTCTTCAACTAGTAACAATTCTGTATGGCCACCAGATACCACTAATGCCACTGCAGGTAAATTTGGTAAATCTAATGTCTGCTTTTGAATTAGCCAATTGGCCATCACATGACCTTCGATATGATCCACTGGAACAAAAGGAAGTCCTAATCCAAACGCCAAACCACGAGCCGCGCCAAACCCAACAACTAAAGCACTCGGCAAACCAGGACCTCTAGTAGCAGAAATTGCATCCAGATCTTCCCATCCAACATGAGCATCCACTAGGGCTTGTCGAACCACAGGAATTATAGATTGCAAATGTGCCCGCGCTGCTACCTCAGGAACAATTCCACCATACTTCGCATGTAGCTCTGACTGTGAAGCAACTATATTTGATTCTATGATTTGCCCATCGGTAACAACCGCTGCTGCTGTTTCATCACATGAGCTTTCAATAGCCAAAACACGCATAAAATTTCCATAATCAACTAGTTATTAGATAACCTGAATAAATGCAATTCTGTACCGGTCAATACAAATAATATGCCCTCATCATCGGAAATAGCAATTGACCTTAAGTCAGAAAAGTTAGGATTTCGATATTGCTTTACAAATGCACCATCTTGCTCGCTAACTATAATTCGCCCATTCCCTCTATCAATTAAAAAAATTAATTCCTGATTACTTGCCCCAACCATAGCGTCCACTGCAGAGGGAATATTATCGATTCCTTCGAAAAGATTATTAGTTTCAACACCTTGAGCAAAACGACGAACTGTCACATCGTCCAAAACGTATACCGAAGAACTATCAACAAATAGCTCTAGTGGATCACGAAGTCTAACAGAACCTAAAACACTAGATCTTTCAGAATCGAAATTCTTGCCTACTGGTACATATCGCCATACTTCATTAGAAAAAGCATCTAAAAGATAAAGGTTGCCTTGGAATGTGTCTATTGAGGTAATATCTTGAATTTCATTAATACCTCTTAGCGTTAACGAGCTAACAATACCATTGCTATTTATACTCCAAAGCTGTCTATATTGATCTATCAATAAAAAACGCTCATTAGTTGAGTCAAAAGTCAAAACAAGTGGATAACCGGCTGAGACAGAATCATATATCTCACCAGCACGATAAACTTCTATAAATTCGGGAACTAGATCTTGACTGATCACAAAAATACGACCTTGTGCAGAATCATGTAACCATAGCGAAGATTTTCCAGCGATGATATCAACAGGTTGAAAAGGGGTAGTAATTAGACCCATTAACCGAATAGTTGCGTCAAAATCCTTTATCTCAATTACAGCATCCAAGGTTCGAAGCAAATCTAATATTTGCCCTTGCAATAACTTTGCAGCATCATTTTCTGGTGATAAAGCGCGAGCATGTTCAAGTTCTGTAAGTGCATTGTTTAATGCTGATCTACGAATTTCTATCGAATTACTGTCATTAAAAACTTCTACATTCTCTCTAGCACTACTAATTGATTCATTAAATTTTGCAGCAATATCTTCTTCTAATAGCCCCGAAAAAAAAGTCCACCCAATTGATACCAAAATCAATGAAAAAGTTACTGCGATTGCCATCAATATTCTACGCAAACTAAAGATCCCTCTAAAACTTCGAGGTTGATGTGTTTTTAAGTAATCTTTAGGATTTCGAGATATCAAAGAGTTATTTTTTTGTTCTGTACCTATAGCAACAATTTTTTCTGAACCGCTATCTAAAGGAATATTATCGTGAATTAAAGATTGGACCCTATTCTCTTCTAGGGCCATAGCTAGAACGATAGCAGCCATATCTTTCACATCACGAGTCCGTGAATACAACTCTCCAAGGCATTGTGATGGACTTGAATTTAAACAAAATGCCAATTCTTCTTCACTTAGTTCATTTTCTAAAAATGAACTAAAAAATAGAATATATTCCTCATCCAAAGATAGCTTCGAAAATAAAGGTTGAATTATCCCCTCTCCACCCAGTGGAATTACTGCAGGATAATTTTTTGTACGTAACGGATTTGCTTGTTCATCTGAAATTATGTAACCGAGACTAGGGCCTACTTGAGCAATAACTACTTCTTGATCAGTAATAACGATACAAGTTAAACCTACAGAAACATGATGTTCTCTTAATGACCTTTTATTCCATTCCTTAAGGTTATGGTCTGCTTGCCTAAGTGAGCGTAATAGAGCACCTGTAACTGAAAGTTTTTCGCGAAAAAATAGTGTCGCAACAGCTTGTGCAATTTCATTACAAACGCTGGTAGAATCATCTGATACCGGCTCGACCAAAATTAATAATCGTTCTTCTATACCATTACGTTGATTTTTTTGATCGATTATCCAAGGGCCATTTTCTACAGCCTGCGAATCAACAACAGAATAATGGTTTATCCAAATGGTCATAAAACCTCGTAAATATAGAAATAATTTACCTGTAAGTCTGCTTATTTAGAATTATAAGATTACAATCAGCATGATCTATGTTCGTACTACTTTCATATCTATATTACTGCACAAGGAGCGCTAATGTTTAACTCTCATTTCAAGCAACTGTCTTACGCGAATGCCCTTATCGACAAAACTGCAAGTGAATTAAAGGAACTTCTAAGTAAATTAGCTTCTGAAATAGATCAACTACCTCCATTCCCTGGAACAATGTTTACATATGGTATAGAGATAGAACCTCCTAAAGGTAGTAATCTAGGTTGCGTACTTGTAGGAGAAAAAGGGAATCTCTACGAACTGATTTTAAATTTTGATAATGATGCTCTCGCTAGAGATGGTTCACCTACTGAGACTCGTAATGAAGAATTAAGAATACTTGAACTTGATGCGATAGAACTTATACCTTATGCACATGCAGGTATTGAAGCGGTCATCAACTACCTAGACAATGCTAATATTAAGTGAAAATTCATACATTCTCTCTCATATTACTTGATCGTCCGCCAGTTTTAGAAATCAGATGAATGTCTGTAATTCGCATGTTTTTATCTACCGCCTTACACATGTCATAAATCGTTAAAGCAGCAATACTTACTGCTGTTAATGCTTCCATCTCAACGCCAGTAGAGTAAATTGTCTTAACTGTTGAATTAATTACCAGAACAGCATTTTTTTGATCTGGATAAAAGTCGATATCAATCCCGGAAAGTAATATTTGATGGCATAACGGAATCAGTTCATGCGTTTTTTTTGCTGACATGATTCCAGCAATTTTAGCAGTATTAAGAACATTCCCCTTAGGAATAGCACCACCAATAATCTCTTCTAAAGTTGTACCAGCCATTTCTATTTTTGCTTCAGCAGCTGCTACACGTACCGTGAGATCTTTATCAGAAATATCAACCATTTGAGCATTACCTTGATCATCAATATGTGAAAACATTTGGTCTGTTCCTTGGTTTACTATCCACCGATATAAGACATCTCTATTTTTTTCTCTTCAGGGGGTAATTGCGTATGTTTAGTCCTAAGTTCTGAGTATTGATCATCTCTACGCACCCAAATAGATTTCAACATTTCAATCAGATATCTGTCGGTAACACCAGAACGAATTTCCTTTAGAATATCTGTACCGTTACTGGCAAAAAGACAAGTAAAAAACTTACCATCCGCTGATAGGCGTGCACGTGTACAACTTCCACAAAAGGGAGCAGTAATAGAGCTAATTAATCCTATCTCACCAGCACCATCTTTATAACGATATCTACTCGCTACTTCACCACTGTAATTAGAAGGAAGTTTCTCTAGTGGGAAAACCTTTCCTATTCGAGAAAGCACGTGACTCGAAGGTAGTACTTCATCCAGAATCCATCCATTAGAATTACCAACATCCATATATTCGATGAATCTAACAATATGAGAAGTTCCACGAAAATATTCAGCTAAATCTAGAAGAGTATGATCATTAACACCATCACGTACAACCGCATTAATCTTAATAGGGCCCAAACCAAAGTGATCAGCTGCTTCAATTCCTTCTAAAACAGTTTCAACAGGAAAATCAACATCATTCATTTGACGAAACGTTTGATCATCCAATGAATCAAGACTGACTGTTACTCTATTTAAGCCAGATTCAGCCAATAGTTGGGCATAATTTTTTAGCAGAGTACCATTCGTGGTCAGAGCAATTTCAACATCAGGAATCGTATGGAGCTTGCCTACAAGTTTATGTATATCTGCACGCAATAACGGTTCTCCACCTGTAAGTCTAAATTTTGTAACACCTAAATTAGCTGACAATTTTGCTATTCGAGTAATCTCTTCAAAACTCATGATTTCTTCACGACGTAAAAATTCAAATTTGGGCCCAAAAATTTCTTTAGGCATACAGTACTGACATCGAAAATTACATCGATCCGTAACAGAAATTCTTAAATCTCTTAAGGACCGACCTAAGGAATCAACAAAGTTATCATCATAATCGTGATCGTGAGGACTAGTCATGATCCAATTCCCTTAACACTTTTTTTATCGCTTTCATAGCTTGAAAACGATGACTAATCTGCTGCTTCTCAGATCCTAATTCTGCTAACGTTCTTCCATCTTGAAGCTCAAAGATAGGATCATAACCAAACCCATTCTCTCCACGAAGATCTTGTGCAACATATCCATTCAGTATACCTTCACGAGCAAAATTTAGCCCCCCGGGAACACTGATTGCAAGAACAGCACGAAAACACGCCTGCCGCTTTTCTTTAGGAACATCTACCAACAATTTTAACAAATGATGACATCTTTGATTGTCACTTAAAAGAGGTCCACCAAATCTTGCAGTAACAACTCCAGGTCTTCCTCCTAAGGCATTTACCTCCAATCCAGAATCATCAGCTAATGTCAGAATTCCTGTCAATTTGGCAATATTGGTAGCTTTAGCCAGAGCATTCTCTAAATATGAAGTACCAGTCTCAATTATAGTAGTATCTTGTAAATTAAAATCAGACAATCCCAATATCAACCAATTAGTATCAGTAAGTAGAGCACGGATTTCATTCAGCTTTCCTTGATTCGATGTAGCAACTACTATTTTAGATTGAACCATTTATTCTCCGATCGGAACCCAACGAGATTCTGATTGAGATACAAAACCAGGCAATTGTTGAATTTCAGAGGAATCAAGACCTACTTTGTAAGGTTCAAATGGACCTTGCTTACGCAAAATATCTGTCAGCAAGTTTGCTTGCTCCCTAGCACGATTAAATGAGTTATCAGCAAAAACATCCTTTTCCAAACCCAGATAACCATCGGCAAGATTAAAGCCAAGAGCAGCAATTTTAGGCGGACCATCGAATCTACCAATCGATAAATCAGTAACACTAACGGGCATCCATGGCCCTAAATGTGACCCACGATTTGAACCTACAACCAAAGCAGGTACCGAATATGGTTCAGTAACTTCGCCGATTGTGGGTAATGAACCTTCACAACGAACAACTGCTACTGGGGTATCATTCCCCGAATTTAATCCACTGACATCACTCAACCGATCTGTCGAAGCTACTGCAACAATTTTACCATCTACACGAGTAATTACACGATGCACGACAAATCTATCTGTCATACCAATGTAAGCAAGCAAGTCATACGATTCATTAGGATTGGAAAAAACAGCCTTACGATGTTCAATTGTATCCTGCACCTCAAATGCAGTTCCTTCATGCAACATATCGGAAAAAATCAAGCCTGAAGTATTAAATGGATCAGCAAAAGTCTTAAATAATGGAAGATTAAATCCACCTAGACCCATGCCAGAGCCAATGAAACAAATCACTGACTCTTTTATACGTTCTTCAAAAGTTATTTCCGCTATAGAAGATCCAAAACCATTCCAATCATCCTCTGACAAATTGATCTCCGCATTTTCATGATAAATATACAGTTTCAATTTCTTTGCAACATTTTGACAATCTTTAATAATGTCTCTAGCAATTGAAAATATCTGATTATTTTTTTCGCCTGCTGTATGGGTAATAAGGATATAGATGGAGCCACCCACAAGATAAGTTTTGAGATCAATGACTGGACTATCGCGAAGAACTCTAGCTCCTGTCGATTCAGCAACATTAGCAATCTCAGAGTGTGATACTCCAGGACTTACAAGCCCACCAACAGGGGATGCGATAGAAGTTAAAGTTAATCGGATTGGACTAGACCAAAGAAAAAGATTACAAAATAACTAACAATCATTGCGAATATTCTCCTAAAAGCTCATGCACACGTTTGGTAATTGCTATCGCATTTTCTTCCGTACGCTGAAACATATTACGCCCAGCGATTATACCTGAAGCTCCTGCACGCATTACCATATCCAAGTCAGCAAGAAAATCTTCATCTGAATGGAAACTCCCTCCAGTAAAAACTACCAAAGCCCTTTGCGCAGAAACAATTACACGTTTGGTCATCTCAAACCGTTCACCTTCTAATTCTTTATACTGCGCAGGAGCATCAGTATCTAGATTATGATTTTTAGGTATGTTCAACTTAATTACATCAGCTCCTAATTCCAGAGCCAGTCTCGCAGCATAATCGACTGCATATAAACCATCTCTACCACCTTTAGATTCTATATATTTACCTCTAGGATAAGCCCAAACAATTAAGGGAATCCCTAATAATTCGGATTCACGTCTGACTTCACGCAATTGTTCGAAGTCTTGATGTTGCTCTGGAGAACCAACATACAAGGTGTATCCAACCGCATCAGCACCCAAACGAACAGCAGATTCAACATCACCAGACATCGTGGAAATAGCGTGATCGTCAGGAGGAATATTTGTTTTACCATTCAATTTCACAACAAGTGGAACTTGTCCTGCTACTTCAGAAAAATATCTTCTTGCTAAACCTAAATGCGTTGCAATCCCAGAGAACTTACCTTGAACTGCAAGGCGGAAAAGATATTCAGGATCAGCACCTTGGAGGTAATCCAAAAAATCTATAGGACCATGCTCAATACCGTGATCATAGGGAAGAAGCAACAAGGTACCATTCGCTGTCCCATATTCATACATCATTCTATGTAATCTTGAATATTGTCCTGATGCGAGGTGCATCCTATCAAGTACACATGGTTCTCTTAGTTGATTTGCTTCTCCCATCGAAATCTCCTCTTCTTAATTTAAGTAGTATCTCTTAATATTGACTCAATTTGTTCAATTACGTTCGAATTACCTATAAAAATTGGTGTTCGTTGATGGATTGATTTTGGTTGCAAATTAAATATAGATGTATACCCATTAGTTGCTTCGCCACCTGCATAATGGGCGATATAACTCATTACAGCAGCCTCATAAAGTAAGCGAATTTTACCTTCAGGGTTATTGGTATCACCCGGATATAAATAAACACCACCCCTGATAAGATCACGGTGAAAATCTGAAACTAATGATCCAACATATCGCAATGAACGCCCTCTCTTGATTGAGTTAACTACAGTTTTTATCTTGTCATCCCATAAATCGTCATATCCTTGATTCACACTATAATAAGGACATTCTGCAGGGATACTAATATCGCTACGTGTACAGACAAATTCCATCTTATCGGTATCAAGTGTAAATTCTTGCACTCGAAGCGGCGTTGCTAATATTAACAAAGTGCTTGAGCCGTATAAAACATATCCAGCAGCAACAAAATCTTTTGCTGGACGTAAGAATTGTCTGGCATCAAGTACACTATTACCATTAGTCCCTTTAAAAATACCAAAAATTGAGCCAATAGTTATTGCAATATCTGCATTTGATGTTCCATCTATAGGATCTAGAACACAAAAATAAGATTCCGAAATATCTTTCACATCAAAAAATGTTTCCACATCTAATTCCTCACATACTAAACCTGCTACAACTTGACTATCCTTAAATACATTAACGAAAGTATTTGTCCCTAAAGTATCCAATGTATGCACTAATTCACCATGAATATTTCTTACACCATCTGGATCTGGACGTTCAATAAGCATGCCACTTTGGACATTGCCCGAAATCAATTTAGCAGCACTAACTATTGCTTCTAGAACTGCTCCTAAAGAAGAGTCATCAACTCCTTGTACTGGTGAATTTATTCCCTTGATTGTTAGCGACATCGTATTCTTTTCCTGTTTTTTAGATCCATATTATAAAAAATGTACTTATAAATTGAATTTTTCTTTAAGCATAGTAATGGTTGCTATTGCAATAGGTCGGGTTTTGGATTGAATGAGCCAATCTAATTCCTTTGACCAAGTTAAGAAATTTTCTAATTCATCAATCATAGCAAGTGACAATCTCCGATCATTTTCATCATTCTTTCCACGTAATCCAATTAGTTTTCTCCGACCTGAGCGCCCACCACTAGAAAGATCATGATTAATAAACTGTACCCCACAGCCAGTTGCTATCATTATTCCACCTAAAGGAGTTGCCGCTGGAGGAACACCTAAACTTAATGCTTCTGCAGTTAATCGGTGATCGAGTGAATCATATTCAACTATCAGTTTTCCACCTTGAGGGACTAGTGAAGCAACTCTACGAAAAATTTCAATTTCAATGACTTCTGGAATTTCAACAATACGCTCCAAAGGAAATACAATTCTCCTATTGTAATTTAATACTTCTACCCAATTACTCTCGAGAGAAACTTTGGGACCATATGTAGCGGTAATTACAGGAGTATCAGCTAATCCAAATTCATTGGTATCTAAAAATAGAAAAAAGAGAGAAGAACCACCGCGATTCATAGACCCAAATGCGATGCTAAGTCTTACATCTTCACCAATAGACTTTTGATCCAATTGTTCACTAAGAAAATCAATTGTGCTTTGTGAGATACTTCCAGTAGATGTACGATAAGTTCTAATCATAAGCAAAACTTACCAGACCCACGTATACTAAGTCTTTATTAACGGTGAAAACATCGAATGAAACATCAACAAGAACGCAACGACAGTGACCTATATGTTTCATCAATACTAGCCTTACTTCAGAATGAAAAAAATCGATCGCAGATCAATTCCATTAAATCCAACAGGCTCAATATTATCCGTCAATATCTAACAAATATAGACAATCCACAAGAGCGAAACACTATTCATATTGCAGGATCAAAAGGTAAAGGATCCACGGCCATAATGGTGGAGGCCTTAATTAGAGAATCAGTAATCATTGATGAGCCAAATGCTAAAACTATGCTTACAACGTCACCAGATCTTCACTCAACAAGAGAGAGAATTCAAATTGATGGAATCCCATTATCAGAAAAAAAATTTGTTGATATAGCACAAATCGTATTAGCTTCAGAAATTGCATCTACAGCATCTTACTTTGAATTAATTACGATTATGGCTTGGATTGCAGCTTCACAAGAAAAAAGTACCTGGCAAATATTGGAGGTAGGTTTAGGAGGAAGACTTGACCCAACGAATGCGATTCTTCATAAAGCAGTTGCCGTAATCACACCAATAGATCTAGAACATACGGCAATCTTGGGAAAAACAATATCAGAAATTGCTAAAGAAAAATCTGGCATAATTACTTCTGATTGTGAAGTAATTACATCACCTCAGTCTGACCAAGCATTAAAACAAATTTATTCAGCATCAAAAAAAGTAAATGCAATAGTTCATGAAACAACTAAAGAATGTGATTATATAATTAGCGATCTAAATAAAACGTCAATCCAATTTGATGTGCAGACTCCAGATAATATCTATAAAAATATTTCATTATCCACTCTTGGTCGTCATCAAGTTGAAAACGCTATAACTGCAATACGTGCATCAGAATTGGCTCTCATCAAAGATAAAAAAAAACTAAACGCGGCAACAGTTTTAAGGGCATTTGCAAAAATAAAACTCCCTGGACGAGGTGAAATAATAAATGTAAATCCTACTATTATTCTGGATGGCGCCCACACACAACTTGCTGCACAAAGACTAAGAGAATCTATCGATGAGCAAATTTTCTTTCAACCCCACGTATATATTTTAGCGATGCTCCAAGATAAAAATTGGTTCGATATACTATCAAGACTATTACCTAAGCATAGCAATGTAATACTGCCCAATTTACGAACAGAACGATCTATAAACAATATAGAAATATTTAATGTGCTAGATAAAATGGGCCACCGAGTAAAAACAACTAATGACATGGCATCTGCGATAGATTACGCATATATGATCACAAAATCATCAGGAACTATAATCATCACAGGAAGTATGTATGCAATTGCTGAAGCACGCGAATTAATCCTAGATATTGATGGCGATCATGAACTAGGTCTGAGGTAGCATGTATAAAAAGGAGTTCTGAAAATTATGCAGAACCAATATCAACGAGTCGTAATTACTGGTATGGGCGTTATAACTCCAATTGGAAATACAGTAGAAGAGTTCTGGCATTCAGCTCTCAATGGAATTTCTGGAATTAAAAACTTTGCTGATTTAGATACTACAAACTACCCGTGTAAAGTAGCTGGTGAAGTTAAAAATTTTGACCCCACTATGTATATGGATAAAAAATCTGCTCGAAGGATGGCTCGATTTTCACAATTCGCTGTCGCGGCAGCTCAACAAAGCATTCAAAATGCAACTTTAAATATAGAAGATATCGATAATACTAGAACTGGTATAATTTGTGGTAATGGAGGTGGTGGTTACCCATTGGTAGAAAAGGCAAACCGAACACTTTTTGAGAAAAATGGCATGCGTATAGATCCTTTATATGTTGCAAAATGGCTACCCAATATGGCTGCAGCAAATGTATCCATTCAGCTTGGAATTCTCGGATATACTAATACCGTAGTTACTGCTTGTGCTTCAGGAACACAAGCTATAGGTGATGCAGCTGAAATAATTAGACACAATAAAGCCGATGTCATGATTGCAGGTGGCACAGAAGCAGGCATATGCGAACTAGGATTGGCTGGGTTTGCAACTATGCGAGCATTATCAACCTCCTATAACGACAACCCTACTGCAGCATCACGTCCTTTTGACAAAAATCGAGATGGTTTTGTACCTGCAGAAGGTGCAGGAATGCTCGTACTCGAATCACTTGACCATGCTTTGTCAAGAGGAGCTAAACCGCTTGCTGAACTTATAGGATATGGAGTGAGTGCTGATGCAAGTTATTTAGTAGCACCTTCTGACGGTGGAGAAGGTGCTGCACGAGCAATGTCATCAGCACTTCTAAGTGCGGATAAAACAGTTAATGACATCGATTACATATCTGCTCACGCCACAGCTACTAATGCGGGTGATATCGCAGAAACTGAAGCGATTAAGACTGTTTTTAAAGATTTAGCTAAAGAAATCCCAATTAGTGCACTTAAATCACAAACAGGCCATATGTTAGGCGGGTCAGGAGCAACAGAAACAGTAGCAGCTATTCAAACTATCTTAACAAATCAAATTGCACCTACTTTAAATCTTGAAACTCCAGACCCGAGGTGCGATCTTGACTATGTCCCATTAATCTCACGTTCAGCTAATATCAAAACTGTTCTTAAGAACTCTTTTGGCTTTGGCGGTCAGAATGCAGTTTTAATAATCCAAAAGTATGAGGAAACTAAATGATTTCAACTGAAAAACAAGAAGAAAATTATTACCCGGCACTAATAGAAGCTGTACTATTTGTAGCTGAAGAACCCATAACAATTTCAAATCTGGCAAAAGTATTAGAAATAAATACTTCACAAGTCAATAAAGTACTCCAAAATATGAGCGACGATTATAACTCAGAAAAAAGAGGAATAAATCTGCAAATAGGGCCAGATGGAGTCCAATTTGTCACCTCACCAAATACAGCAAGTATCATTGAGTATTTTTTAGGATTAGAAGCAAATCGTCGTCTTTCTACAGCAGCACTAGAAACATTAGCCATTATAGCTTATCGACAACCTGTAACACGTCACATCATTGACACAATCAGAGGAGTAGACAGTGGAGCATCAATAACTACTTTACGGAATCGAAATCTTATCGAAATTAAAGGGCGTGCGCCTGGACCTGGAAGACCAGCCCTATTTGTAACAACACAAAGGTTTTTAGAACATTTCGGTCTAACAAACCCCAATGAGTTACCAACCTTACCTCAAACAGTAGAAAATGTACTTAAGGAAACTCAGTCACAAGGAACACTTGAATTTGATGAAGAAGAAACAACTGCGAATAGTGAAAAAGAAAGTATAGAAATTAGCAGCAGTATAAGTGATTTAAGTGAAGTGGTAGAAAATTTTGTAACAACACAATCTGAGAAAAATGTAGATCAAACAGATATGACAACATTTTATTAAATATGAATATCAACGCATCAATTAGAGAACTCTAATTATCGACTGGTGTACACAGCAGATCATACGGCAAAGCTCCATCAATATTAGCCCTTATCATAGAACCCTTTCGGAATTCACCTTTAACAAAAGCAAGTCCATCGACCTCAGGTGCATCCCTATATGTACGGCCAACTACTACTAAATCACCACCCACCGATCTAGTGGGCTCCTCCGATTCAATCAAAATATCTACAGTCTCACCGACTACTGACTGATTAGCAGAAAGAGAAATTTCTTGTGCAAGCTCCATTACGCGAGCGTATCGTTCAGTTTTCAACTCATCATTTACTTGATCTTGCATTAAAGCCGCTGGTGTTCCAGATTGTGCTGAATACGTAAATACTCCAATATGTTCAAATTTTTCTGCACGAATAAACTCTAATAATTCATCAAATTCCTGATCCGTTTCTCCTGGGAAACCAACAATAAAAGTAGTCCGAATAACAGCATCATTCATAGCATTACGAATATAAGAGATACTTTCACGGGCTTTTCGGGAGGAAGGTCGCTTCATTCTTCTTAATACAGAATCAGAGCCGTGTTGAAGTGGCATATCCACATAAGGCAGAATATTGGGCATATCACTCATTACTTGAGCGAGATTACTCGTAACTCTTCCAGGATAAGCATACATAAGACGTATCCAAGGTATCTCAGGAACTGCAAAAGATAATTTTTCTAAAAATTGAGCCAAACCGTCTCGTACACTTGTATCTTCGCCATATGCAGTAGAATCTTGTGCGACTAAAACTAGTTCTTTCACACCCATAGCAGCATGAAATTTCGCCTCTGCTATAAGTAAGTCATCTGAAGTAGAATGCATTTTACCTTTTATTGTAGGAATAATACAAAAAGTACATGGCCGATCGCACCCATCTGATAATTTTAGATAAGCACTAATTCCACCAATATTGCTTATCGAAGGTTGAGGAATATCATAATTACTAGCATCACTTCCAAAACTTGCTGCGATATCAGACCAGGCCTCGGCACCAAAGATTTGATCGACATTTGGAACAGCTTGTTTAACTTGTTCTTCAGCGATCTCAGTCAAACAACCAACTACATATAGTGCTTGATTCGTATTCCGCTGACTATCTAAATCTCTTATTACTTCGATTGATTCATCTTTTGCATCATCAATAAAGCCACATGTATTAACAATCAAAATATCTGCTTCATCTGGCGTATGTGTAGACAAATGCCTTCCAGATCTCAGAGATTGTTCAATTTTCATTGAATCGACTGTGTTTTTCGCACATCCCAAAGTTGTTAAAAAATATTTCACTTCTACCTGACAATTATAGTAATTAGATTACAAACTAAAGTTACTCATACCACCTTCAAAAAAATAACTACGCACAATATCTACGCCTAGTTTTTGTGTCACATCCAAATCATCAATACCTGTCCCAGATCCAATTTTCGGTGCAAGCCATAATAATAAAATAGCTACCACAGCTACAGTAAGAAATATTGCAACTACACGTAAGTTAAAGTCATTCTTGCTAACCTTTACTTGTTGACGTAATCCCGCTAAAGGTTCCAGTCCAGAAGGTTGAGGCATTTCAGATGGCATTGCCATTACAGCTGCAACAGGATCAAGACCCAAAAACTTTGCGTAACTTCTCATAAACCCTCTTGCATAAACTGGAGCGGGTAAAATATCAAATTTTTCATCTTCAAGAGCCTGCAGGTAGTGTTTACTTATTCGGGTAACAGCTGCTGCATCATCAAGAGATAGTTTTCTTACTGACCGAGCTTCTTGGAGGTATTGGCCAATAGAAATTGAACTATTATCTATAGATTCATCACCAGGAAATTTTAAAAGCTCTTGACTCATTAATTACCACGCAAACGCTTACCTTGAAAAAGGTAAAATCCATCAAACGATTAATACAGGATATATGACTAATTTGATTTTAGCTGCTTTGTAAGACGTGACTTTCTGCGAGCGGCTGCATTAGGATGAATAATACGACGTCTAGCAGCTCTATCAAGTGCTACTTGTGCTTGACGTACCATCTCGCCTGCATCATCAGAACCTTCTTCTATTGCTAGACGTGCTTCCCGTACAGCATTAGCTGCCCGCCGACGAAAAGGCTGATTTCTTTCTGATTTTCTTACAATTTGTCGAACTCGCTTTCGAGCAGACAGTGAATGTGCCATAAATTCTCCATACTTAATATATGTGGATTAATATCCTAGCGGTTGGATGTATAAGCGTCTATCTTTCAGTAAGACTTCGCAAAATTTCATTGCTGAGTTAAGCTTGATGAGCTTATGCAAATTATTCAGAGAATTACATCTATAATTAAAGAAAAAAATTCAACCATTCTCGGTGCCGCTGGAATAGTTGGATTGGGTTTTCTTGGGTCACGCATTCTTGGATTACTTCGATCAGTTACACTAGCCGAAGCTTTTGGAACAGACCCTGAATTAGCTGCCTACTGGGTAGCTTTTCGCATCCCCGATCTTGTTTTCCAGCTGATTGCAGGTGCAACACTTTCTGCTGCATTTATACCTGTATTTAGTAGAGTACATTTAGAATCAGGATCAATAGATGCATGGCAACTCGCTTCAAGAGTGCTTAATCTAATCGCGTTACTCTCCTTTATTTTCGCAACAATAGCATTCATCTTTGCTCCACTATTGATTCCACTAATAGCTCCAGGACTTGGTGAATCAACTGGAAATACAAATGAAATGCAACAAAAAGCAATAAACCTTACGAGATTAATGATGATCTCACCAATATTTTTTGGCATTTCAGGAATGATGAGCGGCATTTTACAAGCTAAAGAGAAATTTCTAGCAACTGCAATTGCACCAATGATATACAATCTTTCAATCATTCTCGGGATTCTACTTTTATCAGAGCCCTTAGGACTTTATGGACCTGCGTGGGGAGTGGCAGTCGGATCACTAGGACATGCATTTGTACAAATACCAGCAATATATAGATCCGGGATGCATTGGACAGCTTCAATCAACATCAAATCTAAAAATGTTTTAGAAGTTCTAAAGTTAATGGGACCCCGCGTAATAGGACTAAGTGCATCCCAAATTAATCTAGTTGCCCTTATATTCTTTTCTTCAATGATTTCAGATACAGCAATCAGCGTAATAACATACGCATACTTAATGATGATGTTCCCAATCGGTCTAACTGGCATGTCCATCTCAACTGCTGTTTTCCCTACACTCGCAAAACAGGCAGCAGCAAAACAATATGCACAACTCCAAGAAACTATTTGGCACAGTTTACGAGCAATACTATTTATCGCTATTCCTAGTTCATTTGCTTTAGCCATTCTTGCAAAACCAATAATCAGATTACTCTTCGAACATGGTGCATTTAATGCACAATCTACAGATTTAGTATCACAGCCGCTTATATTCTTATGCATAGGAATTTTTGCACATGCTGGAATAGAAGTCTTAAGTAGAGGATTTTATGCAATGGAAAATACAAGGACTCCTGTAACAATGGCAGTATTAGCTATGGTGCTGAATATTATTTTATGTAGCATTCTAATTAGTCCTTTAGAATTAATAGGTATTGCAAGTGCTGTAACAATATCAGTAATTTTTGAATTTATTATTTTGTTGTGTTTACTAAATAGGAAAATTGGGGGATTGCTTAAGAAAGACTTTGTAAATTTTATGAGTAAACTCATAGCTTCCACATTACTTGCTGCATTTGCTATGCTATTGGTTCAACAGTTCTTAAACCATTCCGGAATTAATACAGATAGTGATATAGGGAGTATCTTAGTAGTATTATTGACCGGATTAATAGGAGTTTTAGTTTTTTTGACAATCACAATTCCATGGTTTCAAACAAAAAAATTGACCTCGACAAAATTATGAAACATGTATATAAACTAAGTCTAGCTTGTCATTTGGGAAATCTGATTGATATCAAAAAAGATCAAGACGATAATTGAATTCAATAAAAGTCCAATGACTATGATACAGAGGCACTAAATGGCATTTCAAGATCGCGAACTACCCTGCCGTGATTGTGAGAATACTTTCACCTTTACTGCTGGTGAACAAGAATTTTATTCAACTAAAGGATTAGAACATGATCCTGTTCGATGTCCATCATGCAGAGCACAACGCAAAGCATTAAGGCCAGACGAACGTGAAACTATCTCAAGTTATGGAGTTTATGTCTCATGGGGAGGTCGTACCCCTCGACAGCTACACGTGGCTACATGTGCTGAGTGTGCTAATCAAACAGAAGTTCCATTTAGGCCACGTGATGATAGACCAGTTTATTGTTCTGATTGCTATGGATCTCTTCGGAAAAAACAGGAGGCACAAGCTGCTGCTGAAGCAGCAGCTTCAGCGTCGAGAATAGCTTCAGCAGCTAGCTCATTTGAACTTGAAGGACTATCACCTCAAGAAAAAGAAGAGAGTGATGCTGCTTCAGCTATAGCCATTCTCGATAATCAAGAGAATTCCGAAGAATCCGAAGAGTAACACCCCGGTTGATATGAATAATTTCGAATCTGTTTCTTCACGTGTTTCTTTCTCTGAATTAGAAGAGAAAATATTAGAAATATGGAAAAAGGAAGAAATTTTTCAACGCAGCATTAATGAAAAATCTTTAGACAAAACTTTTTCCTTTTACGAAGGACCACCTACTGCTAATGGGAATCCAGGTATACACCATGTCTTATCTCGAGCATTTAAAGATGTCATCCCTCGCTATAAAACAATGCAAGGTTACCGAGTAGCACGCAAGGGAGGGTGGGACACTCATGGTCTACCAGTAGAACTAGAAGTAGAGCGCCAGTTAGGACTCAGCTCAAAAAGAGAAATCGAAGAATTTGGAGTTGCAGAATTTAATGCACAATGTCGTGAATCTGTTTTTCGCTACGTAAGCGAATGGGAAAAAATGACTGATCGAATTGGATTCTGGATTGATACGGAAAATGCTTATGTAACTTATTCAAATGATTATATTGAGTCTGCTTGGTCAATAATAAAAAATCTGTGGGATAACGATTTAGTCTTTAAAGACTTTCGCGTAACACCTCACTGTCCACGATGTGACACCAGTTTATCTAGTCATGAAGTTGCTCTTGGATATAAAGAGGAGACTCCTGATCCCGGTGTTACAGTAAAATTTAGAATTTCTGAAAAATCGAAGGGTCGCTTTAAAAAATATATCTCTCAAAATTCCATGCCTATTTTTTTCTTGGCTTGGACAACGACACCTTGGACATTATCTGGGAATACCGCATTGGCTATATCAAGACAGTCAAAATATTCACTAGTTGAAACTGAAAACGAAAAAACGAAAGAATGTGTAATTCTAGCGTCAGCGACAATAGAAAACTTAATTGGTAGTTCAGCAAAAATATTAGCGGAATTTGAAGGCGAAGAGCTATTAAATTCAGAATATGAAGCACTTTACCCAGATGTAATAAATTGGGTTGAACCTCTACATTTTGTAGAAGGCCGTACTCAACTACTTAAGCCAGATGACCCTATTCCATCAAGAAGAATAATAAATTCTGACGAAGTCGCTATAGATGAAGGAACTGGGATAATTCATATGGCACCTGCATTTGGTGAAGTCGATTACTCAATGGGTCGACAAGAGAGCCTAATGTTCCTACAACCTGTCCGATCAGATGGAACTCTAATTGGAGGTCCTGGCGATGGAATGTTTGCAAAAGAAGCTGATACACATATCATCGGTGATCTTAAAAGTCGAGGATTATTGTTTAAGTCCCAACAAATTAAACATACTTATCCTTTTTGTTGGAGGTGCGATCAACCTATCCTATATTATGCAAAACCTTCCTGGTACATTCGCACGACCACAGTCATAGATGAACTAATCAGTAACAACGATCGTATCAATTGGGTCCCTTCACATATAAAAAATGGGCGTTTCGGAGGTTGGCTTGAAGGCAATGTTGACTGGGCTATTTCACGAGAACGTTATTGGGGTACCCCTTTGCCAATTTGGATTTGTGAAAAATGTGGACATATTGACTGCATAGGATCGTTTGAAGAATTAAAAAAATCCGGGACTCTTGAATCTCTTAATGAGCTAGAAAAACAAACCAAAACCTTCGATCCACATAGACCTTTTATAGATCTGATAAAAATTCCTTGTGCAAATTGCAATACATTGATGACAAGAACACCTGAGGTCGCAGATGCATGGTTTGATTCAGGAGCTATGCCTTATGCGCAATGGCATTATCCCTTTGAAAATAATGATATTTTTTCTGATTCTTTCCCTGCAGACTTTATATGTGAGGCAGTTGACCAAACGAGAGGATGGTTTTACACGCTACATGCACTAGCAACCTTGTTACATCATTCAAATTCAATCGACGAAAATATATCTTTTAAAAATGTGATTTGCTTAGGACTCATTCTTGATGGCAATGGCCAAAAAATGTCTAAATCCAAAGGAAATGTAGTTAATCCATGGGATGTAATTAATAAACATGGTGCAGACGCTATTCGCTGGTATATGTATACCGCCTCACCACCTGGAAATGAACGAAGATTCTCAGAAGATCTGGTAGGTGAGACAGCACGCCGTTTTTTGTCAACGCTTTGGAATACTTATTCCTTTTTTGTAACCTACGCAAATCTCACGGATTTTGATCCCGCGCAACAATCTGATAAAGATGGCCTCAGCGAACTAGATCTATGGATTCGATCAGAATTACAAAATACAGTTTTACAAGTTACAGAATCCTTAAATGCTTATGAATTATCAGAGGCAGCAAGGCCAATAGAAAACTTTGTAAATGAAATGTCCAATTGGTATGTACGAAGAAGTAGAAGAAGATTTTGGAGATCTGGAGACGACGCTGATAGCCGTTCAGCTTTTCGAACATTATATGTATGTTTAGTAACAGTTGCTAAACTACTAGCACCATTCACTCCGTTTATTTCGGAATCTATCTACCAAAATTTAGTTTCAAAACATGCAAAAGATACTCCAGATTCTGTTCACCTTTCTAATTGGCCTGTATCAAAAAATGAAGATATAGATCCATTACTTAATCGTGAAATGCACATAGTGCAACGAATGGTTTCGCTTGGTCGTGCTGCACGTTCAAAAGCAAATGTTCGAGTCCGCCAACCTCTTGCATTAGTAATAGTAGTTCCACGAACTGAAGAAGAATTACATGCTTTAAAAAGACTCAGTCCCATAATTGCGGAAGAACTTAATGTAAAGGATGTCGATGTAAAAGCGAATATTTCTGAAAAAATATCTTATTCTGTGCGTCCAAACTTACCTGTATTAGGGCCAAAATTTGGAAAGCGAATCAAAGAAATAAGTGATGCGATCACATTAAGTAATCCTGTAGAAATTGTTGATGTCATTCGCAAAGGAGAAGCTGTAACACTCAATGGGTATGAATTAAGTGGTAGCGATCTAATTGTCGATATTGAACCTATCGAAGGCTGGGCTGCTGCTGAAGACAGTGGGTACTTAACGCTGATAGATACGTCAATTACACCAGAATTACGCTCTGAAGGACTTTCCCGTGAAATAGTTCGTCGATTACAAGACTTAAGACGTACGGCTAATTTAGATGTAACTGACAGAGTAGATATTTTTTACAACATTACTGAAGATTCTCTTGAGTTAGATGAGGTTATTAAGACACACCTACAATATATAGCGTCAGAAACTTTAGCACTATCTATCCAATCAAATGAACCGTTAGAACCTTCTACACAAATTGACACCACAATTGAAGAAATGGAAATCACCTTCGCATTAAGGGCTTCAACACAGTAATCACTTAGAAAAAGTACTGGATACCCTAATCATTCTGTTTTTCTCTCTGCGAAGGAGTAGTAGACCTTCTTGGAATATCACGTGGATCTAACAATAATCCTATCAAGAAATTCCTGGTCAATCTCCATGGAGATGTATTATCTTGCACCGTTGTAACGATATGATCACGTCTAGGTTGATCATGCAATACTCGTGGTATTTGATTAGCTATTTCTGCTCCTAAAATAAAAATGTTTGCACTCAAAAATACCCAATACAACAAAACAACTACACCACCCAAAGCTCCATAAACCAAATCATAATTACCGAAATTACTCAAATACACTCCAAAAGCATATTTCATAATTTCAAATGCAATTGCAGCTATCAATGCTGCGGGCCAAATATGCCTCAAATAAATCCTACGATTAGGGGCAAACCGATAAAAAAGACTAAATGTTATAAAAGTAAGCAATAAGGAAACCAAAATCGTTGTTAGAGACCATATCCAATTTAAATCATCAGCAAAAGGGAAACTTGCTATGCTTTGCTCAAGAACCTGCCAAAATGCTGAAAGTATAAGACTCCCCATTACAGGAATCCCCAAAATGGGAACCAAAGCATAATCAACTAATTTTCCTCTTAATGCAGGATGCCTCCTTTCAGTATCAAAAGCTACATTCAGTGACAGCCTGAGTGCTCCTGCCAATGCTCCCGAGGTCCAAATAACTCCAACAAGTGAAATTATGGCTAATTGTGGTGACAACGATGTAGCACCAATAACTACGTCTGCAACATCACCTTCTGAAAGGGGAAGGGCTTCCACAATGGCAGCTATCAGCTTTTCCTGCAAAACTGTATTTCTTAATACAATTCCAAAAATAGCTACCGCCAAAACAATTAACGGCACTAAAGAAAAGAGTGCATAATAAGATATAGATGCGGCCATTTGAGTACCGCGATCTTCGGTATAATTTTTAATTGCTCTACCCAGAACAACAGCTATAAAACCAAAAGATTTAATCTTAAAAATAGTACGGAATCCTCACAATTTCTTTTTCTTAAAATATATACTTCAATCAGACATAATTTTTCACTTAATTATCCTCGACTGAGTACTATTATTTAGTCATCCTAAGGAAAGAATTGTATCAACAGAGTACTTCTGCTGTATCTTAATATTAGGTTGTTAGATCGAAAAATGAAAACTAAAGAATCACAACGAATTATAGTAAAAATAGGAACCAACGTTTTAACGAACGGTACTGACTCATTAAACCAAAAAACTATGAGCTCTCTCGCGGCACAAATCGCAACTCTTATACAGAACGATATCGAGGTCATTCTTATAACATCAGGAGCAATTGCAGCTGGACGTCACAAAGCTAATTCGAATCATCGAACAGAAAATTTAACAACTAAAGATGTCCATTCACGACAAGTATTAGCCGCTGTTGGACAAGCACAACTGATGAGAAGTTGGGATGAAATATTCCAAAAACACTCTATCATCGCAGGTCAAGCGTTACTCACACGAAATGATCTTAACGATCGTGCAGGATACTTAAATGCACGAAACACCCTTACGCAGATGCTGTCATTGAAAATATTGCCAATAATTAATGAAAATGACGTTGTCTCTATCGAAGAAATTGACCAGTCAACCATCGGAGACAATGACTACCTTTCGGCACAAGTCGCAAATCTTGTAGATGCAGATCTTTTACTTATTCTAACTGATACTGAAGGACTATTCTCAGAAAACCCTCACACAAATAATTCAGCATACTTAATTGAAACAGTAGAAAAAATTGACGATACAATTATCAAAATGGCTGGTAAACCTAGTGATAGAGGTACTGGCGGAATGTCGAGTAAAATTATAGCTGCACGCTTGGCAACTCAGCATGGTGCATATGTCATCATCGCCCATGGACATAAAGATTCTGTAATTATAGATGCTTCTAACCGTAAAAATGTTGGGACACTTTTTTTACCGACAGGAGATCGAACCGAGAGTAAAAGACGCTATCTTATGTCGGGACTACAAGTTCAAGGTCGTATAATTGTAGATGACGGTGCAGTAAAAGCACTCCAACATTCTGGTACATCATTACTACCAGCTGGAGTATTAAGTGCTGAAGGAAATTTTTTACGGGGATCAGTCGTAGAAATTTATTCAGATTCTAACGCACACATTGCTACAGGTATCGTAAACTATGATTTGGACGAAATTGAAAAAATAGCAGGTAAGCATTCGGATGATATTTCAAAAACATTAGGGTACGCTCATTCGATTGAAATTATTCATCGTAATAATCTTATTTTAATTTAGTGGATTTTACCTGATCACTAAGGAGTTTCCTATGAGTCAGTACTTCTTCGAACGTGAATCTCGCACTTCTCATTCGGAACAATGGACAATAGAAAATAATGAGTATTCGTTAGGCCGAATAGACATTCATTTTACCTCAGGCAAAACACACGCGACGTTATCCGTACATTCTTCAATGGATGATAATACAATTGAAGAATTAATTGGTGAGATCGATGAACGATTAGTATTGTCCGCAGATCCTGAAAGAGAAGATTTTATAGTCACCGTTTGGAAAGGAGAAGAATTCGGAGTATTCGCTGAAGATTCAAATGAGGAAAATGAGGAAAATGATTAATCATTACTACCACTATCCTACTGTTTGGAGGAAAAATGATACGTGTCGTAATTAGCGGAACGGGTAGAATGGGATCAACCGTTTATAGTGCCATAGCTTCTGCTGATGATATGGAAGTAGTTGGTGTACTCGATCCAATAGCTATTAATTTTAACATTCCCGAGGGATTAACTTCACACAATGACGCCGATCAGCTTTTTGAATTAGTTAAACCAGACGTAGTAGTAGACTTTACAAACACTGAAGCGTTGCCGAAACTAGTCGACGCTGTCCTAAATCATAATGTACGTCCAGTAATAGGCACTAGTGGCATCACACCCAAAACACTTAGATACCTTGAAAATGGATTGTCGGAAAAAAACCTAGGAGGCGTCGTTGCATCCAATTTTGCAATTGGAGCTGTGATGCTTATGTATTTTTCACAATTAGCGTCAAAATATTTCGATTCTGCAGAAATTATTGAATTGCATCATGATAAAAAAGTAGATGCCCCTAGTGGCACGGCATTAACCACCGCTGAAAAAATGCGAGATTACCGAGGCAGTGATTTCATCAACAATACTCCCGAAATTACTCATATAGAAAATACTCGAGGGGGCCTTTTGAATGGTATATCGATCCATTCAATAAGACTGCCTGGACTAGTTGCACATCAAGAAGTGATTTTTGGAAGTGAGGGGCAAACTTTTAGTTTACGGCATGACTCAACAGGCCTCGATTCCTTTATGCCTGGAGTTATCATGTCAGTTCGAGAAGTCATGAAACATAACGTATTTTTTAATGGTCTTGATTCTTTATTCGGACTAAAATAAGCATTGTTTCTAATTGACCAGTAAAAGGGGAATACCTTGCCAAATATAGCTATTATAGGAGCCACTGGAGCAGTAGGAGATGTTTTTCTTCGTGTTGCAGAAGAAAGAAACTTCCCTGTAGGAGATCTAAAGTTGCTTGCAACTGCAAGATCTGCTGGTAAAACATTAAAATTTAAGAATAAAAATATTATCGTTGAAGAGGTAAGCAAGGCATCTCTTGCAGATTCAGATGTTGTTTTTTGCTCTGCAACATCAGAAGCTTCAAAAGAATGGGGACCTCTTATCAGGGAAATGGGATCCGTAATGATCGATGATGGTTCTGCATTCCGCATGGACAGGACTGTACCCCTTGTAATACCAGAAGTAAATGCGGCTGACTTAAGTTGGCACGAAGGCATAATTTCAATTCCGAACTGTACAACTACTCCACTCGCACTAGCGTTACACGCTATGCGATCTGTATCAGAACCCATCAAAGTAACCGCTTCGACTTATCAAGCTGTTACAGGAAGTGGTACTGCAGCTGTGTTGGAATTAACAGGTCAACTTGAGGCTTTAACGCAAGAGAAAATTATTCCTCAGCCAATCGTTTATCCTCAACAAATAGCAATGAATGTACTGCCTCAAGTAGATGAATTTGATGAAGGTAATTACACCAAAGAAGAACTCAAAATGAGAAATGAAACTCGTAAAATTCTACACTTACCAGATCTACCAATCACGGCAACATGTGTTCGTGTGCCTACAATGATAGGGCATGCAGAAACTGTACATGTCGAATTTCAGGACTCCGTCGATCTTCAAGAAATTTTTTCTACACTTTCAAAACAAGAGGGGATCTCTATAAGTGAATCACCACACGAATACCCCACACCCTTAACTGCCGAAGGTAATGATCTTACACACATTGGTAGGCTTCGCAGAGATGAAACAGTAGCGGATAATAGAGGTATCGTATTTTGGTGTGTGAGTGATAATCTTCGTAAAGGTGCGGCAACCAACGCTCTTCAGATTGCTGAAGAGTTGCTGACGCGCGACTTGTTACGGGGTAGCAATGCATAATTTTGGACGCTTAATAACAGCAATGGCTACACCCATGAAACCTAATGGTGACATAGATTTTGACATAACAAAAAAATTAGCACAGAAGTTAGTTCAGTCCGGAACAGAATCAATTGTATCAACAGGAACAACTGGAGAAAGCCCCACTCTTAGCTCAGCTGAGCAAATTGCAATTTGGAAGAATACAAAAAATGCCGTCGGCAAATCAATACCAGTTATAGCCGGTGCAACCAACAACAATACTGCAGAATCAATCAAACTATGCCAAGAAGCAGAGAATGCAGGTTTAGATGGTTTATTACTAACCGTACCTGCTTACAATAAGCCTACACAACAAGGATTAATTGAGCATTTTACCACTATCGCAAAATCAACATCTTTGCCTTGTCTTTTATATAACGTTCCTTCAAGAACTGCGCTTAATATGGATTCAATAACTACATTAGAGTTAGCAAAAATACCCAATATTGTTGGCATTAAAGAGGCAAGTGGTGACCTAAATCAAATTAAAACAATAATCGATCAAGCTCCCAATAATTTTTATGTCTGGTCTGGGAATGATTCCGACACTCTACCTATCATGCAAATTGGAGGTGTCGGTATTGTTTCAGTAGCATCACATTTAGTCGGATCTCAAATTAGTCAAATGATCGATTTACAATTGACTGGTTCAACAGACGAAGCAGAAAAAATTAATGATAAAATTATGCCGTTATGTGATGTTCTTTTTTCAGAAACTAGTCCCACACCTCTGAAATATGCACTAGAGAGAGTCGGTTTTTCTATAGGGCCTACTCGCATGCCACTGATACGAATTTCAAGCGAGAATGCCCTTCTCGTTGAAAACGAATTAAATAATCAAAAGATTGATTTACCTGTGTGAATTTTCTCTCATCGTTGTTTTAAGTTCTTCCCAAGAATGAACCGTTTTTTTTCGTGCACGATTGTACCCTATGTTATCACCAAAATATCCACCCAAAACACCTGCAAAAATCCTAACACCCACTAGCAAAATTAGTGCGTATACGATGGTGGCAGGTATCAAGTGATCTCGTAAATAAGGAATCCCTAATACAACAGCTAATCCGCCCAAAACGGCAAGTAATACACCCAAATAAGCAAAACCATTTACAAACCTTGCTTCAATTTTCCTTTGTTCTCTAAGAATCTCAGTGATTACTAATGGAACAACTTCTACTGTTTTTCTCTCCGATCTAAAATTATTCTGACAATGCGTACACACCTCGCTTGTGGGACCAGTGGGGGTAAAACAAAATCCACAGAATCTACCTGTCGAGGGAGATTCGCCACGGCTAACAGCGACCAAATGTTCTTCGAGCCTTTCACTAAATAAAGGACATCCATCAATTGAGAAATTATGTATATATTTTTTCTCACCAGAATTTGTTTGAAAGGAAATTTGATTCTGCTTTTTATCCATAAAACTATATTCCACGACAATTTACTTAGCTTATAACATATGAAAATTGAGGATTGCCTAACAAAACACCAAGTGCAAGAATACAAAAAGAAATGAACAATAGTACTGCTGACCAAATAAAAGATTTTCGTCTTGCATCAGCCAATTCAAAACTATTATCTTCACCTTCAACTAAGGCATCGACTAACTTACCAATCTTTTTACCTAAAATTATATGAAAAAGTACTAGCCCAAGAACTACTACAAATAATGTCATCTTCAACATGAATATACGACCAAAATTATAATTTCCTATATCACTTGATACTGTATCAGGCACTATAAAATAGAATTGGTATAACCCTGTTATCAACAAAATCAATAAGGCAAATGCAGCTATTTTCCCAAAACGTTTTGAAATTATTAGAGTAACGTCACGGCGCAATCGCTCATCATCGATCAACCATGTTGCTGGCATAACTGCAAAAAATAAAACTAGCTGAGGTCCTACAAAAATAGCTGCAGCCGCAACATGCAAAAATAGCACCAAATTTTCCATTTAGGTCTCCTAGTTATTTAAAGATTGCCACCGAATATATCTCTAGTAACTATTGCTTGATCACGTTCTGGTCCGACAGAAATCATGTCTATCGGCGCACCAATCAATTGCTCTATTCGTCGGACATACTGTAGAGCCTCTTTTGGCAAATCATTTATATTTCTTACACCTGAAACATCTTCCGACCAACCAGGCATTTCTTCATAAATAGGAATTAAATTTGATGCTGCGTCTATCGCTGCAGGCAAAGTAGTAACACGTTTACCATTTAGTTCATATGCGACGCATATCTTTACACTAGAAAATCCAGTTAAAGAATCCAAACGAGTTAATGCAACAGATGTAACACCATTTAATCTTGACGTGTAGCCAGCAAGCACACCATCAAACCAACCACATCTCCGCGCACGACCAGTTGTAGTACCATATTCGCTCGTTCCAGGCACTCCACCTCCACCTTCACGTAATTTCTCAGCATTTTCATCAAATAATTCTGTCGGCATAGCTCCATGACCAACTCGAGTTTGATACGCTTTGTAAACTCCAACAACACGTTCTATCGCCGTAGGACCTAATCCAATACCAATAGCAGCACCTGCAGCAACAGAAGCTGGAACCGAAGAAGTTACGTATGGATATGTACCTGAATCGAGATCTAATAATGATCCCTGTGCACCCTCAAGTAAAATCATTTCGTCCCGTTCATGAGATTCTTGAACAACAGAAGTAGTATCTGCTACATACGGCTTCAACCTATCAGCAAGGTCAGAATATTGTTTTAAGATAGATGTAAAATCTAGGCTTTCACGATCGTAAAGTTTCTCAATAACTTTATTTTTATAGTTAAGCACTTCTTCAAGGCGTTCCGGGAATTTATCTTTATTAATAAGATCCGCTACTCTAATGCCAATCCTTGAAACTTTGTCATGGAATGCAGGACCCGTGCCTGTACCAGTAGTTCCAATAGCCTGCGAACCCCTTAATTCTTCATCAGCACTATCTATAACTTGATGCCATGGCATAATTACATGAGCACGATCGCTAATTAATAGGTTCGAGGTATCTACACCGCGCTCACTTAACATTGCAATTTCGTTCAAGAGTTTTTCGGGGTCAATTACAACACCATTACCTATCAAACAAGTTTTATCGCCGTAAAATATCCCAGCTGGAACAAGATGCAGAGCGAACTTACCTAGATCATTGATAACTGTATGGCCAGCATTTGTGCCAGCAGAATAGCGAGCAATTAAAGAACAATAACGTGCATGGAAATCAACGACTCTTCCCTTACCTTCATCGCCCCACTGTCCACCTATTATCACTACTGCTGGCATATTCATTCCTTAAATGTATTAGACTAATACAAACTACATTTTCTTTCTTTTCGATACCGATCATGCCTGTTCAGGCAACCAATAAGCCCTTCTTAATGCTATCTCGCCTAAGTTAAAACTTGCATGCAGTATGGAACCTTGCTGATTTTGCAAGTTTTCAGACTTATTTACAATCTTTTTGCTTACTCAACTTCAGAAGTACTAGGTGTAAAAAGCGAGTTAATACCTGGTACTTGTGCTTCAGAAGTTACAACTACACCCAAAGCATCTGCATTGTAAGAAATTGAGATTAGTTCCGATTGAATGTTTTTATCATATTCTGCCAAGACCCAAGGAATTCTTTTAGCACGAGTCTCAACTGCTGCACGAGATAAAATATATTCGTTCAGAACTGAAAGATTTTGCTTACGCCCAAAATCAGATGCTATCTGCTTACGATTGATAAACATTGCTCCGATCCGATCAACAGAATCCAAGATATTGTCTATAGCGGTTAGACCTTCAACTGAACTAATCTCAGGGAATAAAATTATAACTCCTGGCTGTAAATTCAGTGTTCCTTCATATTTTCTCAAGGCAACATCTATATCACGAACATCTTGAGGAACTTCGATACCTTCTACAACTAACCCCACAAAATAATCGAAACAAACACTCGCAAAACTATCAGTTAAATAAGTCAAATTATTAACATTTATTCTTAACAATAAAGGTCGATTTAAATCAAAGATAGATTTTAGAGCCGAACTTAAATCATTACTCAGATAGCCATCAAGTACATCATTATTCAAATCAACCAATATTACATCAGCATCAGAATGAATCGCTTTATTAATACTTTCAGCATTAGAACCAGAAATTGACAAAACACTACGAATCGAAAACATAAATTTTTAACCACCTTGGACAAATTATATCGTGAATTAAAAAATCACAAATATTTATAAAAAAGCTTTATAATCCATCACAATTGTGCTGAAAATGTTAGTATTTGAAAACAATATTTCAAAGGAATTTTTTATGGAAAATATAGCGTTCAATGGTCGAATCCTCAATGTAAATCTTACAACCAAGGAAATAGAAACTGAAATAATAGAAGAACATACTTATAGAGAACTACTCGGGGGAAGTGGTCTTGGAGCACGTCTACTTTTTGAGCGGATCCCTGCAGATGCAGATCCACTTGGTCCAGATAATATTCTCGGATTCTTTCCTGGCTTAATGACTGGCACACCTTTATTTGGCCAACGATTCCAAGTTGTCACAAAATCTCCAAAAAATGGTGGTTGGGGTGATGCCAATTGTGGAGGTGATTTTGGCCCCATGCTTAAATTCGTAGGTTACGATGGAATTCTCTTTAGTGGTCAATCCGAAAATCCCGTATATCTGTATATTGATGATGACACTATTGAATTACGAGATGCAACAAGTTATTGGGGTGGACTAGCCATTGAAGTTGAAGACCAATTCAAGGAAGAACTAGGAAAAAAAATTAGTGTCGCATTGATAGGTCCTGCTGGTGAGAATCTTAGCACTATGGCTGGAGTAGCTAATGAGCGCGGTAGGCTTGCTGCACGATCTGGAGTTGGCGCAGTGATGGGTTCAAAAAAACTTAAGGCTGTTGTAGTGAAACCTACTCAAAAAATTATGGCACAAAATAAAGAAGTTATACTTGCTGTTAAAGAAAGTCTTGGCGAGTTCAATAAAAAATCAAAAGAGTTTTTTACAACTTTTGGCACCACAGGAATAACTGCCAATTCAGCAATCAATGGAGACGCCCCTGTACTTAATTGGGGGGGCGTTGGAATAATCAACCTTGTCGATACAATGGATATGTCAGGGATGAACGGCCCAAATTTTAATGAAAGCATGGAGAAAAAATATGCCTGTTGGCATTGCCCCGTAGCTTGTGGTGCAGAGTCAGTAGATGGTAGCGATCGTGGAGAATTTGCATTCCCTAAACATACACACAGACCAGAGTATGAAACTTTAGGCGCTTTTGGTGTAATGAACGGAGTTAATAATACTGATGCAATGATTGCCATCAATCATTGGTGTAATGAATATGGATTGGACACTATCTCTGCTGGAGCTACCATCTCTTTTGCTACAGAATGTTATGAAAATGGCTTACTTACAAAAGAAGATACTGATGGGATAGAACTGACTTGGGGAAACGCTACTAGTGTTTTAGATATACTTCACAAAATCGGTAGGCGTGAACAAGGGATAGGTGATTTGTTGGCAGATGGTTCGACTGTTGCAGCACAACGTATTGGACCCGCAGCTGAAGAATTCATAACAGCAATAGATGGTGA
>JAKUNM010000010.1 GCA_022451865.1 Dehalococcoidia bacterium | reverse complement strand
CATATGTGCGCCTGGGTTCGCGTGTTGCTGCGCTTCGACATTCAAGTGGTGGCGACATTTATGGTTTGCTGCCGATGCAGGCTGCCAGTGTTACGAACAGCAGGGCGCCACTGTTCTTTTGATTCAATCCATTTAGTAAGTTGTTCATTAAATGCAGAAAGACGGAGAAAATGGTGACTTGTTTTGCGTGGTTCAGGTTCGGAGTTACTTAATTTCGATCTTGGATTGATTAATTCTAACGCGTCTAATGTTCTTCCACAGTTATCACATTGATCACCACGTGCACGATCAAAATTACAGTGTGGACATTCACCTTCTACATACCTGTCGGGTAAAAATCTTTCTGTAGAGGCATCGTATAAAAGGGTTTGTTCTGCTTCATATAAGTAATCATTTTCTAGGAGTTTCAAGAAAATATCATGTGTCACATCGGCATGATTGTCAGTATCTGTGTGTGTAAATAAATCAAATGAAATTCCGAAACGTTGAAAAGTATCTAGAAATGATTCATGGTATTTCTTAAAGATATCTGTGGGTTCTACTCCCTCTTGCTCGGCACGAACAGTTACTGGCGTTCCATGAGAATCTGATCCCGAAACCATCAAGGTATGATTACCTTTCATACGATGATATCGTGCATATATATCAGCAGGTAAATAGCAGCCAGCAATTTGACCAAGATGTAAATCTCCGTTTGCATAAGGCCAAGCAGCAGCCACAAGTACGTACTTGGCAGACATTTTTTGATTTTCAGTTGAAAGAGTCATAAAAAAATCCTAGCACTTCTGAGTGGTGTGCTCACGAAATAAATAGTCTTGATTAAAAATTCTTTTTTCTGGCAATCCTATATTTATCTTAATTCAAGTCAATCTATTCGATAAGTTTGACCGACAAGGCTCCGAACGATACTCTCACGCTACAGCATTTGTAATTTTGATAATCATTTGCATTAATTAACCGAGGGTGTAATGCTGAAAACATCTCAACAGATAATTGATCAAACTAAAGTTACTCCCAAATCTTTGGAACATAGCTATGGGTTTGATGATGTGGCAATTGTACCTGGGACGGTAACTACTAACCCTAACTTAGTAAAACCCAATTTTAGTCTGGGTAATCATACCTTTCGGATACCTATAATTGCTTCTGCAATGGATGGAGTTGTAGATCCAAATTTTGCTGTTAATATTAGTAATTTAGGTGGTTTTGGGGTACTTAATGTTGACGGGGTATGGGGTAAATATGTAGATGCTGACGCAGTTTTAGATGAGATTGCTAATGCTTCGATTGAAACAGCTACTCGAACAATACAAAAAATATATGATGAACCCGTTAAAGAAAATTTAATCGGAGAGCGAATTGAAAAAATTAAAGCACTTGGTGGTTTAGCTGCCATTGCATGTACTCCCCAAAACACGAAAAAATTTGCTCCTGTCGCTAAAGAAGCGGGAGTTGATTTCTTTGTTGTCGCATCAACCGTTACAACTGCTAAGCATGTCTCTAGCTCACTAAGAGGATTAAGACTTGATGAATTAGTTCATAATATGGGAGATGTCCCTATTTTGGTTGGTAACACTGTAGATTTTCATGCCACTCTTGAATTAATGGAGACCGGTATACATGGTGTTTTGGTAGGAGTGGGACCAGGTGCTGCTTGTACTTCTAGAGAAGTACTTGGCATAGGGATGCCTCAGGTAAGTGCAACTATAGAGACTTCTTATGCACGTGATGTCTATTATGAAAAAACTGGAAGATATGTCGCTATTTTAACAGATGGTGGGCTCAGAACTGGAGGAGACATATCTAAAGCCATTTGTGCTGGGGCTGATGCAGTTATGTTAGGTTCTCCATTTGCTAGCTGTGAAGGTGCCCCCGGTAGAGGTTTTCACTGGGGTATGGCAACACCTGATGTCTCATTACCTAGAGGTGTTAGAGTTCAAGTAGGACAGTCAAAAACATTAGAAACACTTTTATTTGGGCCAACATCTAAAACTGATGGATCGGAGAATTTGGTAGGTGCTCTAACAACTTCGATGGCTACATGTGGTGCACAAACAATTAAAGAATTTCACGAAGCTCGAATGATTATCGCTCCATCAATTAAAACTGAAGGAAAAATATATCAAATTGCTCAAACTCGTCCTTCAGGGGTTTGACCATCGGGTAAATAATTATTCCTAATCTCTAATACACGTCGTATTTTTCGAAGATCGCGGTGGATTTGTATTTGTGTGTTATTGAAACTAGATAGATTTTCCAACAATATTTCTTGGACAAAAATTATTTGCCCTGCACCAACTTCTACAATGACAGAATTGTTTTTTTTGGAAAGATGTTGTGGCAGTTGTCTCGAAAAATCTCGATATAATTCAAGGCCATCTATTCCCCCGTTAACTGCTAGATCGGGTTCATGTTTTATAATTTCTTTAGGGAGTGATTGTAATTCATCAGCAGGTATATAGGGTAGGTTGGCAATTACAATATCAATTGGGACATTAAGAGGTTGTAAAAGATCACCATGAAGTAATGTTATTTGTTTTTGTAGCTTATGTTTCTCAATATTTTTCTTTGCCCAAATTAAAGCTTCGTTAGATTTGTCGATCGCAAAAATTTTTGCATGAGGTGCATGCATGCCAATTGCAATAGCTATTGCACCACTGCCAGTGCCAATATCTGCAACTGTAACTTCTTGATTGAATTGTGGATGCTCATGAATAGTATTCAGTACTACATCAACTATTGTTTCTGTTTCTGGACGAGGTATTAGTGCACCTGGACCGATCAAGAAGTCAAGATTATAGAATTCTTTATGACCAAGAATATAGGCTAGTGGTTCATGATTTATTCTACGATCTAGTAATAATTCAAATTTAGTTAAATCCTTAACCTTTGGATTATAGTTACCGTCTGCAATGACATTTACCCTATCTATTTCTGCAGCACAGGCATAAAGTAATTCTGATTCCAGACGTGCATCATCCATATTTTCAGCACAATAGGCATCGATTAGCATTTGTGCTGAATCATGAATGGTTTTTCTTATATTTTTAGTACTACTCAAATTACGATCCTAAGATGCCTGTTGTGACATGATTTCATATAAAATTATGGAGCAAGCCACACTAAGGTTTAATGAATCGACGGAGCCAACCATAGGAACAGCGACAAGATTAGAGCATTCTTTTTTTTGTGTGATGCTTAATCCTAATTGTTCGCTTCCCATGACTAAAACGGTATTGTTCGGGTAATTGAAATTTTGATAATTATCCCTAGCTTCGTCAGTAGCTCCTATTAAACTAAAATTAGTAGCTGCAGCCCATTCCTTTAATTCCAACCAGTTTGAACGAATTAAAGTGCAGTTAAATATTGCCCCAGTACTGGCTCTTATCGAAGTTGGATCCCAGGGATCGGCACTAGGTCCTAATAAAATTATGCCAGCTGCTCCGACTGCATCTATAGTTCGTAAGATTGTTCCTATATTTCCAGGGTTTCCTGATGAAGTAAGGGCTACCCAGAGTGAATTATTTTCTGGAACAATCTCTTTTAAAGATCTCCAGTCTTGCTTCACTACTGCAGCAATGCCTTGCGGGCCATCACGTTTTGAAATTTTTTGGAATATCTGTTTAGAAACTTCAATGATTGGAATTTCTTCTTGTTGTGCATTGCGTATAACTTGTTTCGTATCTGTACTTGTTAATAAATCAGGCGCTAAAATTATTTTTTCGATCAAGTGTGGCTTTAGTTCTATTGCCGACCTGACAACTCGTATGCCTTCAACATATGCCATCAGTAATGTATCTCGCTGTTTTCGAATACTTAATGATCGTATGGTACGGATGGTAGAGTTAGAAGTACTTGTAATCATGTCGATAATAGTAATTATGAATTGGCTAACATTCGTGCTGTGATATCGGCGTTAACTGCTTCAATTATCCCGTCAATTTCTCCATCCATTACTTTATCGATACTGTGTACTGTGAGGCTTATACGATGATCTGTAATTCTGTCTTGTGGGAAATTATATGTTCGAATTTTTTCTGCCCTAGCACCACCTCCTACCTGTAATCTTCGCGCCTCAGCTTCTTCTGATTGTTGCTTTTCTTGTTCAAGATCATACAATCTAGAGCGAAGAACTGATTCTGCACGTGCTCTATTTTTTGACTGTGAACGTTCATCTTGACATACGACGACGATACCTGATGGCTCATGTGTCATCCTTACAGCAGTGGCAACTTTGTTAACATTTTGACCACCTGCTCCACCTGAGTGAAAAATATCAATTCGTACTTCATTCCAATCAATATCTATGTCGATCTCATCTACTTCTGGCAGTACTGCTACAGTGGCTGTGGAGGTATGAATCCTTCCTTGCGATTCTGTTTCAGGGACACGTTGTACTCGATGAACTCCTGATTCATATTTCAATCTTGAATACGCTCCATGCCCGTTTAACTCGAATGTAATTTCTTTAAAACCACCTGAGTGTGCAGATGATGTGTTGAGTATTTCAACTTTCCATGTTCTTCGTTCAGCATATCTTTGATACATTCGAAATAAATCAGCAGCGAATAGTCCTGCCTCATCTCCTCCAGTACCAGATCTTATTTCAACTATTACATTTTTCTCATCTGCAGGATCTTTGGGTAATAAGGCTAATTTGAGTGCCTGGTCTAAATCCTCTAACTCTTTGGTTAGTCTAGTTTTTTCTTCATTTCCTAACTGACTTATTTCAGGATCAGAATCATTAGCTAAAATTTGCGCCTCTTCAAGATCTGAAGAAGTCTGTTGATGTTTCCGGTATAACTCAACAATTTCTCCAAGATTCGATCGTTCTCTCGCGATTTCTTCGAGTCGATGTCGATCTGAAATTACTTCTGGATCGGCAAGTTGCAAAGTGAGCTCTTCGAAACGTAATTCTAGTTCATCAAATTTTTCCAACATTTTTATACCTTAGCAGGTTAATGAGTTTCGTATGAGTACTATTAATTAGTAGTGTTATTCAAGAAATTAATTAATTCCTCTTCAGAAAGTAACTGTTGCTCTTGTTCAGTTTTTAAGGCTTTTACTTGTATACGATTGGCATTGACTTCATCATCTCCAATGATTAATGCATATGAGGCATTCTGATTGTTAGCACTTCTTAGTTGTGAACGTAAAGATCTTCCTGCTATTCCATTGACGATATTGAAGCCTGCATTCCGAAGTATATTACCAATTTGTATTGTTTTAATCGCTCCTGCTTTGCCTAGTGGAATTGTGAAGGCATCAATATTTTTTATTTGATCATGCTCATCCATTTTTTTCATATTGAGAGATATTCTTTCTATCCCTGTACCAAAACCTACTGCAGGTGTGGATGTTCCTCCTAAGATCTCAACTAGGTTGTCGTATCTGCCGCCAGCACCAATTGTTGATTGTGATCCTGCATCAGTTGGTTGAAATTCCCAGACTGTACGAGTGTAGTAATCAAGTCCTCTTACAATTCCAGAATCAATTTTATAATTTATATTGAGTGCATCTAAATAATTACAAACAGATTCAAAATGCTCACGATCTTCAGTGTCGATATATTCAAGTATCTCAGGAGCTTGCGACACGATTTTTTGATCGTCTTGTATTTTTGAATCTAATATTCTAAACGGATTATTCACGAAATGCTTTTGTGATTCAATAGATAGCTCATTGATATGAGGCTTTAGGAATTCCTTTAATACATCTAAGTATTTCTTTCGACTTTCAGAAGAGCCTATAGAATTAATTCGTAGTTCCACATTAGATAAACCTAAATTTTCATAAAGTGAATTTTGTAAATTAATTACCTCAGCATCTGCAATAGGTGAGCTCTCTCCTATGAGTTCAACACCAAATTGCCATAATTGACGATAACGTCCAGCTTGAGGTCTGTCATATCTAAAAAATGGACCAAAATAACAAAGCCTTAACGGTTGTGGTCTATTTGACATACCATGCTCGATAAAAGCTCGAACTACACCTGCAGTTCCTTCTGGTCTTAAGGCTAGAGAATCTCCGCCGCGATCTTCAAAGACATACATCTCTTTTGAAACGATATCTGAATCAGTTCCGGCTGTTCGGCTAAAAATTTTTTGATCTTCTACAATTGGAGTGACAATCCATTCATACCCAAATTGTCGGCTAATTTTTTGACAGGTCTGTTCGATTTGTTGCCAAATGGCCATTTGCTCAGGCAATATATCATTCATGCCTCGGGGAGATTGAAATTTGGCCACGTAATCTTCTCCAATTCTTATATACTAATTACAACAAAAAAATTCACTGACTAGTTCTTACTAGCATGTTAGTCTTTATAGACGATGGTCGCGACCGAAAATGTGACTGCTAAAGTACAAAATTTAATCGAAACACTCGAAACATATTTGCCTGTCGAAAGAATTAACGAGTTACTCGCGGTATTTGATTTTGCAAATCGAGCACATCAAGGACAAAAACGTAAATCTGGTGATCTTTATATTACTCATCCGCTTGCAGTTGCTTCCCTTTTAGCAAATATCAAAATGGATTCTCAAACAATTGCAGCATCATTATTGCACGATGTTGTAGAAGATTGTGGAGTAACCACAGAACAACTTAAAGAAAAATTTGGGGAAAATATAGCTAATCTTGTTGAAGGTGCTACTAAGATTGAAAAAATTCCCAATCTTTCTAATGCTCAAACTGATGCTGAAACTTTGCGTAAAATGTTTTTAGCAATGGCGCAAGATGTTCGCGTTGTAATAATAAAACTCGCAGATCGATTACATAATATGCGAACATTGGAATACCTTTCAGACAAGAGACAAAAAGCTATCGCTGAAGAAACGCGTGAAATTTATGCACCATTAGCTTCTAGATTAGGTATTACACAAATCCAATGGGAATTAGAAGATTTATCTTTTCGTTACTTAGAGCCGCAAGAATATGTACGTATAGCAAAAAATCTAGATTCTAAAAGAAGTGAACGCGAACGATATGTACGAAGATTAGAAGATCAACTTTTGAAAGCACTTAAAGTTGCGGAAATTAAGTGTGAAGTAAAAGGGAGAGCAAAACATTTATATTCAATTTTTGAAAAAGAACAAAGATACGAACATGAATTAAAAGGATTTGATGAAATTCATGATTTACTCGCTTTAAGAGTTGTTGTGGAATCAGTAAGTGATTGTTATGCAGCATTGGGCATAATTCATCAAACTTGGAGGCCTGTGCCTGCTGGTTTTGATGATTACATTGCTAATCCAAAAGAATCTTTATATCAATCCTTACATACGAGTGTATACGGTCCAGGACAGCGTTTATTTGAAGTGCAAATACGTACTGAAGAAATGCATGAAATTGCCGAATATGGAGTTGCTGCACATTGGCAGTATAAAAGTAATTTATCTCATAGAGATTATCGTTATGAAGAACGTATGTCGTGGTTAAGGCACTTAATTGAATGGCAACAAGAAGGAACTGAAGATTTTCTTGAATCTATTAAAACTGATGTTTTTGTTGATCAAGTTTTCGTGCATACACCTAAAGGTGATGTATTAATTTTACCTCGAGGATCTACGCCTATCGATTTTGCTTATCGGATTCATACAGATCTAGGCCACAGCTGTGCAGGGGCAAAAATTAATGGAAAACTTGTTCCATTAACCACGATCATTGAAAACGGTGATGCGATTGAAATTATTCGTAGTCGTACAGTTCGAGGTCCATCTAGGGATTGGTTACTTCCTTCGCTAGGATATTTGGGCTCTAACCACTCAAGGCAAAAAGTTCGACAATGGTTTCGTCGACAACAAAAAGATGAAAATGTTGATCGCGGGAGGGAACTTTTTGATAGGGAGATGCGTCGTTTAGCGATCAATAAAACACCATCTAAAATCTGGGAGAGCTTTAAATTACGATCTCAATCTGAACTTTATATGGCATTAGGGTCTGGGGATGTTTCTTCTGAGCATCTTGGTTTGATTTTGTCACAGCACTCAAAACCTGAAATCCTTAATATTTCTTCATCACTAGTGAAATTAGGCGATAATGCTAACGTTAGAGTGCTAGGTAGCACAGGTCTGCATATCAATCTTGGAAGATGCTGCAGCCCATTGCCGGGAGATCAAATAATTGGATTTGTCACAAGAGGTGGTGGAGTGACAGTCCATCGTAATACATGCAATAATCTCGCACGCGTAGTTGATCATGAACGATTGTTAGAATGTGATTGGGATCTGAATGTTGGGATGTATTCTGCTCGTGTCGAGGTAATTGCTTGGGATCGAATCGGTCTACTTAGAGATATAAGTACTATATTGGCAAATGGCGAGGCTAACATGATAGGTGTACGTACAAACGAACGCAAAGACAGGACAACGGTAGTCGATTTAACACTCGAAACAGAAGGTGGTGCAGAATTTATTAATCTGCTTTCTGCTCTTGATGGTGTTCGTGGTGTAATATCTGTTCAACGTATTCAATCTTAAATTTTTTCCTTGACATATTTTAGGAGTGCCAATGCCAATCTTTGCCATAGGAGATAAAGTTCCACAAATTGATCCTTCTGCATTTATCGCCCCAACCGCCAGTGTAGTGGGTGATGTAAGAATTGAATCAGGAGTCTCAATTTGGTATGGCGCAGTAGTGCGCGGCGATACAAACTACATACATATTGCTCAGGATGCGAATATTCAAGATGGTGCCATTATTCATGGGAGAGATGGATTTCCGGTTTTAATAGGTAAAAAAGCTTCTATTGCACATAATTGTGTGGTTCATGGTGCAACAATTGGCGAAGGTGCTCTTATAGGGAATGGTGCATTGATTTTGGATGGATGTAATATTGGTTCGCGTACTCTGGTTGCTGCTGGTGCTGTGGTACTTCCAGATCTTGATGTCCCTGCAGAAATGTTGGTTGTTGGTGCCCCTGCAGTTGTAAAACGAACTATTGCAGGGAGTCAATCAGAAGAATGGGTAAACCGTAATCCTGAAATTTATAGCCACCTTGCTGCACTTCATAAAAACAAAATGACTGAAATTACGAGAGACGATCCCCGATTACACAGATAGATGCTATTATTCGGACGTGGCGCATTCGTCTAGCGGCCTAGGACACTGCCCTCTCACGGCAGAGATCACGGGTTCGAATCCCGTATGCGCTACCACGTAAATCATAAATATAGGAAGTTTAGGTTGAATTTATTGTCATGATTGACTCTGAATTAAAAACTGAATATCTAGAAGCATTGTCATATTGGCAATTGCAATTACAAGATTTACATGAATTACTTCTTGAAGGTAAAAAAATGTCTCCAGATAAAATAAAAGGGCTGTTGGGCCGTGAAGCTCGTGCCAAGGAAAAGTATGACATGTTAAGATTGAAGATACTTGGGATAGAATCTTAAGAAATCTTAAAAGTTACATATTTGAGTGATTTTTCTAATGGGTATTCAAAATAATTCGTATTTGCGTTCATTTCTCATTGGAGTAACTTTTGCAGTGGCATGGTCTCCGTGTGTAGGGCCAATTCTGGGAGTAGCACTTACCCTAGCTGCTACTTCAGGGACTGCTATTCAAGGAGGGATTTTATTACTGTCATATGCAATGGGTATGGGAATTTGGTTTATCTTAATAGCACTTTTTTTTGAATGGATAATGCCAAGATTAAGATATACTCAGGCGAAAATAAGAATTATTACTATCAGTGGTGCATTTATTTTTATCTTGATGGGCCTGTTATTGTTTTTCAATGAATTTTCTCGATTAAATAATTATCTTATGGGCTATGGTTCAATATTGAGTAATACTTTTGATATGGAAAGTAATTTGAGTTTGGATACCAGTAATTTTTTTGGACCATTTATAGCTTTTTTAGGAGGGGTATTGTCATTTTTATCTCCATGTGTACTACCATTGGTTCCAGCATATTTAATAAATATTGCGGGAGAATCTGCTATCGATAATAATTTGTCATTCAATAGACGTTCTCAAGTTGTTCGACATGCCTGTTCGTTTGTTCTGGGATTTGGTGTAGTATTTGCATTATTGGGTGCATCAGTTGGATTAGTTGGTAATAGTATTCAGCAAAATATTCCTCTGTTTACTAGAATTGGTGGGGTATTGTTAATACTTTTTGGATTGCAAATGATAGGAATAATTAAGATTCCTTATCTGGATAGAGATTATCGTATTTTTTAAGGAATTTGTGTGGGTCACGTATATGGAGTCCAATTCTGGGATTGACTTTGAAGCTATTAAGATTGTTTTAGAAACTACAGATGTTTTTGTGGTTCGTTTTTCTCATATTCACCAAAGGCTTTTAGTGGATACACGTTTAGGGGAAAATAACATGCCCTTAATTCGTTTAGTTCCACCTGCTAATTCTGCAGAAGAGCGTTATCGTTATTTACGTACAACACGTCCTGAATTAGAATTACCTACTCAAATTACTGTTTTTCATTGGGCTCAGAGCATAAGAATGTTAAGAATATTAGGTTTGTGGCAAGTTTTGGAAAAACGTTTTTTTGAAAGTGCTGGGTTACAGGCTGTTAATGATGCAAAACTAATATATCAAGAAGCATTACAATTAGAAAAAATTGATATTCAATTGGCAATTTCTGGTGGTGAAGGTTATGAAACCATCTGGGAGCGTAAGCAAGATAATTAAAATTTGAACATTTTAAATCAATGTCCGTTGGTTGGAGGTAAAAATGAGTGTTATCGATTTACGATCTGATACTGTCAGTCGTCCTTCGTTAGCTATGCGAGAGATAATCAAGGATTCTTTAGTAGGGGATGATGTTTTAGGTGATGATCCCACAGTTAAACTATTAGAGGCAAAGGCTGCAAAAGTTGTCGGCAAGCAAGCTGCCCTATTCGTACCTAGTGGAACAATGGCTAATTTAATAGCACTTTTGACACATTGCGGAAGAGGTGATCAAGCTATTGTTGGATCTGAATCACATATCCTTCACCATGAAGGCTTAGGAGCCCCAGCTCTTGGTGGAATACATTTAGGTATAGTGCGTAATCAAAAAAATGGTCGTATGAATATCGATGAAATTGAATCTCATTTTAAATCTGAAAAGTCTATTTCTAAAGTTATGTGTTTAGAAAACACACAAAATCGTTGTGGTGGTACCGTCATTCCTCAAAGCGAAATTACTGAAATTGCTGGAATTGCTCACAATGCAGGTGCGTCTGTACATATTGATGGCGCTAGAATATTTAATGCTGCTTGTGCTTTAGAAACAGACGTTTCTTCCTTAGTACAAGATGCTGATACTTTATCTTTTTGTTTTTCTAAAGGGTTGGGCGCACCTGTTGGTTCTGTGTTGACAGGTTCAGAAGAATTTATTAGCAGTGCACGTTCCATTCGTCGCCAGGTTGGAGGTGCAATGCGACAATCTGGGATTATTGCTGCAGCCGCTTTATTCGCTTTAGAGAATAATATTGAACGGATTGGAATTGATCATATTAATGCTCGCCGCCTTGCTGAAGGGTTGACTCAAATTTCAGGAATTGATGTAGATTTAAATTTAGTACAAACAAATATGATTTTTATCAGCTCTGAAAAAATTGATGTTGCCATTTTGCAAAATGATTTAGCTGATCATGGAATACTTGTTAGCTCAACTGTTCCTAATACACTTAGGATGGTCACACATCTAGATATTCCTGAAGAATCAATTGATGTGGTTATAGAACAAGTACAAAAAACGACGGAGAATATGATTGGTTAAGCTAAAATCATTATCTCTTCTAATAAGTTCAACTGTACTTTGTCTATTTCTATTTTTAAGTTGTGATAATTCTCAAGCAAGCCTTCTCAATGTAATTAATGAACCAATTGTTTATCAAATTCCTTTTGAAAATGATCAGCAGCATAAATATGAAATAATTAATTCTCAAGAGGATGTAATTGCTTTCGGATTTTTATCTTCATTTATAAATGATGGACGTTTGGTATTGGAACAGAAATATTCATCTTCTAGAGATCAATTTGCAACAGATGAAATAATATTGGTCGTTGATTCGCAAACACTTAAACCTTTAGCGGGATTAAGGGAAATATCACATGTCAACCTTGATAAAAAACAAATAAATGATGTCTATGAATGGATCTATGATAATAATCCAGATTTGCCAAAGCTCAATTCAACGATAACTACCCAAGATGGAACTGAAAATCAATCATTGGATCTGATAGGAAACTATTTCGATAATGAATCCTCATTCTGGTTATGGCGTACCCTTAATTTTTCTGAAGTCACAGAGATTTCTTATAATGCATCACTTGTTCTGGATAACGAAATTAATAGTATGTCCGTTAGAATTTTTCCTAAAGAATTAGTTAAAGTGCCTGCAGGGACTTATGATACTTGGCGTTTGGTTGTTCGCAATGGTCGCGCTTTAGCAAGTGTTTGGATTAACACTTTACCTCCTCATGAAATGATCCGTTACGATAATGGCGATATAGTTCTACAACTGAGTAATTAATCAACTTGTCGATACAAGAGTGTCTTGGGTATAGAATTCTTCTGTTAATGAATTGACTAGATCCCCCCAATTTGACTTAGCTTCCTCCAATTTTTTTGAGAAAATTTCATATTCATTTTTGTTAATTAAAACTATACCTCCTGCACGAAAATGGTCTCGTTCTTCGATAGTGATCCCCTCCCAGCTTCTTCCAGGTAAATGAGCTATGTCATTCAGTATTTTTTGAATTTCCCATTCAAAAATCCCTTCATGATCAAGAAAAGCATATAGCCAAAAAATCAAATCGATATCCTTACTAGGTATTGAATCATTGCAATCTATAGCTGCACTCCACAAAGATTCAATGATAGGAGCTAATCCTTGCATAATAAAAACTAGATGTTCTTCCGAGGCAGCAAAAGTTTCAAGATCATCAGTGTTATCTAACCAAACTCCTATACCTATCGAGTCATCTGAAAGCCCTGAAGCGATTGAATTCACTACGGGAATATTACTCATGGCTGTTGCTTTTTCTAATGCAGCAGCAATTTCATTTTCAAAGGTCGTTTTTTTTATTTTTGCGTTAATAATATGTAAAAGTGGCAAAATATTTTCTTTCTCGGATATTAACTTAATAACTTTCCATCATTCATTTCTACAACTCGATCTACATGATCTATGACGAATGGATCATGTGTGGCTGTAATAACTGTGACTCCAGCTTCTGCTACTTTACGTAATAATGTAAAAATTTGTTGGCCAGTATTGGAATCCAATTCTCCTGTAGGTTCATCAGCAATAATTAGTGGAGGATTATTTGCGATAGCTCTTGCAACAGCAACTCTTTGCTGTTCTCCACCTGATAGTTCATAAGGTCTATGTTGCGAACGATTTTCTAGTCCGACAAGCTCTAACAATTCAAGTGTTCTCTCTCTTCGATGTTTTTTATTAGTGCCAGCAATTCTTAAAGCTAGTTCAATATTTTCAGCAGCAGACATCAAGGGGAGTAACCCAAATGATTGAAAGACAAAACCTATATGATGTCTTCTCAGTTCGGTCATTTGGCGATCTGAGAAACTCGAAATATCTTGATCATTGATCACAACTGTTCCGTGTGTTGGCTGATCTAATCCTGCGATTACGTTCAGTAGAGTTGTTTTTCCAGAACCTGATCTACCAATAACTGCTAGGAATTCTCCTTTTTGCACAGATAGATTTATATTGTCTAAGGCACGAACGTTTATGCCTCCTGTAAAGAAATCACGAGTAATATTTGATGCAACTAGCATTAGATTCGAATTCAATCCTTCTGATCCCACATTGCCCTTCTGTCTTCGGTGTCTTGCGTAGATCTAATTTCTACGTGTCCATCGGGTGAAAAATTCAAACGTGCCCTTTTGTTAATGCCCATCTCATCTAAATATTTGCGAGGAATTTGTAATCTTCCAGAATGATCGACGATTGCAAATTCTTCTAATACTTCACCTTTACCTTTTGAGTATTGGATACTACGGATTTGTTCACTGCTTGTTTTTCCATCCCTCATTGCAACTACTCTATCGACTTTAGAAATAATATCTGTGTCATGTGTAACAATTACGATCGTTACACCTAAATTTTCATTTAAGTCGTGGAAAACTTGAAAAACCTCATCTGCAGTTGTGCTGTCTAGTTCTCCCGTCGGTTCATCAGCAAGCAGTAAAGTGGGACTGTTAGCAAGTGCTACTGCAATTGCAATTCTTTGCTGTTCTCCTCCAGAAAGTTCATTTGGTTTCTGTCTGCTACGATGACTTAGGTGGACTGCATCTAATAATAATTTTGCTCGTTCGTTTGCTTGATTACGTGATGCACCATCTAGAATTAGTGGAACTGTAATGTTTTGTTCTGCAGATAAATACGGTATTAAATTACGTGAAGTTTGCTGCCATACAAAACCAACTTCATTTCTTCTATAGTCAACAAGTTCTTCAGGTGTGATAGTTAATAGGTTGAATTCACCTACTGTAATTTGTCCTGCGGAAGGTTGATCTAGTCCCGCTAAAATATTAAGGAGCGTTGATTTCCCTGAACCAGATGCTCCGACTATTGCCATAAGCTCCCCGTGGTTCACTTGAAGATCAAGACCCCGGAGGGCAACAACTTCAAGTTGCTCTGATTTATAAATCTTAAACAAGTCTTCACAGAATATGTATGTAGTGTGAATTGCTGATTCATTATTCATAAACTAACTGTCTCCAATACGTAAAGCTTTATGTACTGCCAGTCGGAAATACACTAACACTACACCCACTGTAGTAATAATAATAACCGACCCCAGTATTGCCCAAACTAAGAATATTTCTGACCACGATACATCAAGTAAGAAAGGTGGTGTTATGGGAAGACCTTTTTCATTGAACGCCATAAAAGACATCATCAAGTTGCCAGTCTGTAAGCCTACAAGTGTTCCTAAAACTACTCCAGTTATTACAACAAAGGCTTGTTCAACTAAGGCGATTGAAAAAATTTGTTTTCGCGAGAGTCCTAAGGTTCTTAAAATAGCGAATTCTAAGCCTCTTTGTTGTGCAGAAAGGTAAGAATAAATTAGGAACCCAATACTTGATAATAAAAGCACTGCTCCAAATGATATGGCAAGGATACCTGACCACCCCGCTGCTACCAGAGGATCACTTTGCTGTCTTAACTGAGTTGAGGCTACATCATCGATATTAATACGACCATCTAATTCAGTTAGATTAGTCAATATTGAATCTATATCATCTGTACTTATCCATATTTCAGAAAAATAAGGAGCACGATAAGGAAGTGTTGCTTCTACATTTTGCATTAATCTCTTGGCACTTAATACAACAAGATCGTCATTAGTTTCTGCGTAGTTGTATGTGGGGAAATAATTAAGCTCTCCAGCAAATTCGGCCTCATGGTAACTATTGAACGTATAAATTGTCAGAGGATCACCTATATTAAGTTCTAATTCTTTGACTGCGTTAGTTGAGATATATGCTTTAAGTGGTTGTGAATCTAATTTTTCTCTAATCCCATGCAAAGGAGGGGGGCGTGATACTGCTGACCAATCTATTCGAGCAGAAAATTCAGTATTTAATGGTCCATCAGATGAACGTGATAAAACATCTGTGTTGGAAGACACACTTATTCCTGTAATAGGTTCATAACGTGAATTATAGAATTCTGTGATCATTGTGTTCTTTTGGAATGCTGATTTTTCAAAGCTGTCCTCTGGAATATTATCAAATTTCGTAGTTTCGATATTCATTAATGAAGGTGTAGTTAGGACAGGCCCTACTAAAACAGATCCATTGCCAGATGCTATACGGCTTGAAGTAACAAATGAAATTGCTTCGAGAGTTGCAGGGAATACGAGAGGTTCGTCTCTTAATGTCTCTCCACTCATACTTCGTTCATGCATTAGACTTGTAGTATAGAAAGTCCATTTTGAAGTATTTTCTGCTTGAGGTCTTAGATAAGTAACCAAAAACTCTCTTCGATTTCCATTAGCATCTCTTATTGATAATTGAACGTGAAACCCTCCTCTTATGTCTCGCGCTTTGATCCAGACGCCTATTTGTTTTGATTCTAGAGGTATAGGAGTGCCTATTCTTTCAGAAGGTAGATTTGAGTTAAGTGTTCGAGCAATATCATCAATGCTGGATTGTGAAAAATCAGATCGCCAATATAAGGTGTCTTTCATTTTTTCTGGTTCTAAACCTAAAATTGATGCACGTTTGCTTTTGCCGAAAGCTCTAATTGTTGCATTACCTCGAATAAGTCCTATAGCAGGATTTGTTCCTAATAATTTGTTATCAACCGAAAGTGAATCTACATGTGTTAATTCTGGTGGCAAATTAGATGCACGAATTGTAGAGCCAACTTCATAATTTGCTCTATCGGAGTACGATCTGTCTAATGTTGCAGAAAAAGTTGCCCCGAATGTCCCTACCCCTGTCGCAAACATTAACAGTAAGACTAAGCGGCTGTAGTGTGTGGGATTTCTGACTAGTGCACGTAAACTTACTGTCGCTGCAACGTTATTAGTCCAATCGACGATAATTGCGATTCCCTTCAAAAGTAGAGGGAAAATTCTTAAGAAAACCACTCCCACAGTAATCATAAATAACGCAGGTGTGGCAAGTAATATTGGATCGAACGATCTTTCTCCCAAAATATTTTCCGAAAATATCCCATTTTTCCGAACTAGTTGCCATAGGATTAAGATCAAAAAGAATATCAAACCTAAATCAAGATAATATTTTAGAAAAGTTGGTGTTGGTTTTGGTCTGGCGGATGCTCGTTTTGAAGTGACTATAGTTGTTTTTGTTGAAAGAGCTAGAGGAACGATAAGCGTTAAAAATGCTAGTAACCCACCTAACCCTGCTAGTAAAAAAGCTTCTTTGGAAATTCTAATATTTAAGAATTGACCTTCAGAAAGACCTGAAAATGCAGGAGTAATTCCTAGCGATGAAATGACTAAAGCTGCAAGTAAAGGTCCTGTAACGAGAGCAATTAATGATAAACAACCTCCTTCTAATGAATATTGTGTAATCAATTGTTTAGTAGTTGCTCCACGCGACCTGAGAGTTGCTATTTCATTTTTCTGACGATCATTTAGCATCGTACTCACCATAAAAAGGTAGTAGAGCACGATTCCTGTAATTTGAAGTAGTAAAACGAATAGTGGGACTTGGGTGAAAAATAGTTTTTCATCGTAGGTATTTAAGACTTTTAATAGATCAGTTTCATACCGCGTGCGATTCTCAGTTGAAGAAAGTTCATTAGAAAGTGATGATAGATTTTGTGATATTCGTTGTGCATTGTTTGCACGAAGGCGATTGAGGTCTACTGTAAAATAATCATTATAGTCTGCGACAATTTTCGAGTACTTGTCTGAAAATGTTGTAAAAAAAGCAGTTTCAGGCAGGTGAAGGATGATTGTTTCCCATGTTCGTGAAGGTGCATCGATCGCAGAATCATTTCCTGCCCAATATCGATTTTCAAGATTTTTGGGAATTATTTTCGCAACAATCACTACTTCCAATGGAAATGCATTTTCATCCCAATACGGATATAGATCTAAACTATCTCCAATATTGATACTGTGTTTTTCTGCAGTTCTTGCTCCTATGGCAACTGGAATTTTTGTAGAACTTTGATTGTTCGTTTTTGGCCAATTGCCTTCAATAATATCAATGTGATTCTCTAGATTTGAACGGAATGATAAATTTGATCGGTTTCTGCTGTCGTCTTTTAAATTTATTTTTTCGCCCGAAGGTGTTGAGTAAAATGTTGCACTGATTCCCGAGCGAATTAATCCAGAAAATGTTTCTTCAAGAGCATTGGTAACGGCTCGGTTGATATTTTCTTCAGAACGTTGGTAGCTTTCTCGAGTCAGACTTTGTGTGCTACGTGTGACATGAACATCAAGTGTAACTGCATCTTTTTGTTTTAATGCATATTTTAATCCAAGATCTTTTATTGCTTCTGCGTATATTGCTGTCGATGATAATATTGCTCCTGCAATAATTGTTCCAATTAAGACACTACTTAATAGTTTCCAATTCCCTTGTATTCTTAAAAAAACTAGAATGAGAAGGGAACGATATTTTTTCATGTATATTCTCTAATATGTATTGGAAAAAGTTTAGCGGTGATGCCTGTCTTAAGGCTATACAATTAATATTAGTTTAGTGAATGATCGAGTATGAAATCTGAAAGTAGCACGACCGAAAACAATACTATGCGCTTAGTTATCTTAGATTCGCATGGGATAATTTTCAGATCATATTTTGCCTTAAAGGATGGATTAACTCTCAAAAGTACAGGTGAATCTGTTAATGCAGTGTATGGATTTGCAACTAGCCTACTTACTGTTGTAAAGGACTTAGCTCCGACACATATTATTGCAGCTTGGGATGCCTCTGCAGATACATTTCGAAAAGATCTAGATGTAAATTATAAGGCACACCGAGACCCCACTCCTCCTGATCTAATTCCACAATTTGAACATGTAAGAAATCTACTAGATGCATTCGATATTCCCTTAATCGAAAGAGAAGGTTTTGAAGCTGACGATATACTAGGGACCTTCGCAAAACAAGCAGCAGAGAAGTCGATTGAAACGATTATTGTCACTTTGGATAATGATATGATTCAACTTGTTGATGAAAATGTAAAAGTATATATGTACCGTCCGTATCAACGTGAATATGTAATGTATGACCGAGAAGCTGTTATAAAAAGATGGAATTTCGAACCTTTACAAATGATTGATTATAAATCTTTAGTGGGAGATGCATCTGACAATATTCCTGGTGTTAAAGGTATTGGTGAAAAAGGTGCCAAGGCTCTAATTAACCAATGGGGATCAGTTGAAAATATGTTAGAAAACTTAGACCTTTTAGAGCCTTCTCGGTTGCAGAAAGCTTTGGTTTCAGGGCAATCTGATGCCCTTTTGTCAAAAAAATTAGCAACTATTGTTGATGATATACCTGATTTGGAACTTCCAATAAATGAGGCATCATTCCAAAATTATGATAGGACTAAAGTTACTGATTTTTTTAAAAAATTAGAATTCAATTCTCTAGTTAATCGTTTGCCCGTAACTATTGACTCAGTTGATGTTCCAATCCCAAATGCAGAGCTCTCATTTGGGATAATCAATGATATTAATGGATTGTCTGATCTTGTCCTCAAAGTTAGAGAAGCAGAAGCATTCTCATTTGCTTTGATTACAGAAGATAATCATCCGATTCGCGCTCGTCATTCGTTAGTAGGGATAAGTATAACTATTCCTGAAAGTTCTACATTCTATATACCGATACAGAATAGTATTCAAATAACTGATTCTCATCAAAAAAGTTTCATGGATGCTAATGAAAATAATATACCTCAAACTGAGATTGAATCGTTATTAACTGTGAATGAAATTATTAACTATTTACTGCCAGTTTTTAAGGATGCATCGATACACAAAATTACCCATGATGTGAAGTTCGCATTATTAGTTTTGTCAAAACTTAATAATGACGATTGTGAATTTCCTAATTATATAGATACTCAAATTGCTGCTTATTTACTTGGTGACTTTAATATGTCACTGGATCGTTTGGTTGAAAAAAATCTTGGTTTAGAAATCACGGATTCAAAAACTTTACTTGGTAGTGGTAAAAAGGCGGTTCGGTACCAAGATGTTGATATCAATGAAGTCGCTCGATACGCGTCGATGAGGTCTCGTGCACTTAATGAATTGTCAAAAAATCTACTAATTGAAGTTGATCAAAATCATTTAAAAACAGTATTACAAGAAATTGATTTACCTCATATTCCAGTTTTGGCTCGAATAGAACAATTTGGAATGGCCTTAGATCAGTCAGTGCTAAATGGACTTTCTGTGGAATTACGTGAAAATATCGCTCTGTTAGAAAATCAAGCATATCAAGAAGTTGGTCATGACTTTAAAATTGCTTCTCCTCAAGAACTATCTAAAGTTCTTTTTGAAGAATTAAATTTACCTCTTACAAGGAAGACGAAAACCGGTTATACGACTGATGCTAATGCACTCGCTCCAATGCGGAACTTACATCCTTTAATTGATGTGATATTAAATTGGAGGGAATTGACTAAGATTAAATCGACTTATGTCGATTCGTTACCTTTGCAAGTTGATCCTGTTACCAACAGAGTGCACACAATTTTTTCGCAATCAACTACCGCTACTGGAAGATTGTCTTCAAACGATCCAAATTTACAAAACATACCTGTACGTAGTGAGCTAGGCCAGGCAGTCCGTAAAGCATTTATCGCACGTGATTGTGGTTCCAATCCTATTTTACTTTCAATAGATTATTCTCAAATTGAGTTAAGGGTTTTAGCACATGTCTCGGAAGATGATGCATTACGGCAAGCTTTTATAAAAGGAGAGGATATTCACTCTGCCACAGCAGCCTCAATTTTTAACATCGATCAGAAAAATGTCACATCAGAAATGCGTCGACGAGCAAAAGTATTTAATTTCGGTGTACTTTATGGTTTGACAGGATTTGGACTCTCTCAGCGTGAAGGTATTGAAATAGAAGAAGCGAATGCATTCATTGAAGCCTATTTTAATGCATATCCTAAAGTTCAAGAATGGAGAGAATCTATTGTTGATGAATCACGCTCTAGAGGTTTCGCTGAAACTCTTTCAGGTCGTCGACGGTTGATTAATGATTTAAATTCTAGCAATTTCAATCGCCGACAAGCTGCTGAACGCATTGCTATCAATATGCCAATTCAAGGAACTGCAGCTGACATAATTAAGGTTGCAATGAATGATATTGATAAGGAACTTTTGGAGCGTCGTAAAAAAGGAATGTTAGGTCGAATGGTGCTCCAGGTTCATGATGAAATAATTTTCGAGTTACCTTCTTCAGAATTAGATGATATTCGTGAAATTGCCCATAGATTGATGCCATCTTTACAATTGTCGGTTCCCTTAGAACTTGATGAAAAGAATGGATATTCTTGGGGCGAATTATCCTGATCTTAGGAACTTATGCCTGAATTACCTGAAGTTGAAACAACACGTCGACATATTGCCCCATACTTAATTAATAATGAAATAAAAGATGTTTTAATTTACAAAGGTGCAGAAAGATTAGCAATTTCACATACTGCTAGTGAGATGATAAGGGAGTTGGTAGGTAGACGAATTACTAATCTAGAACGACATGGCAAATATCTACTTTTTTTACTTGATGATAATCGTACTTGGGTTGTACATCTTCGTATGACTGGGGCATTGATTATTTCCAAACCTATTAGTCCAAAACAAAAATATGAAAGAGCTAGAATTATCTTAGATAATGATAATGTATTGCTTTTTGATGATATGCGAAAATTTGGAACATGGCATATTGTCAAAAATATTATCGATGCTATGCCAAAAATTGGGCCAGATGCCTATTCATCAGAATTTACAGTTCAATGGTTACTTGAGAAACTTTCACAAAGGAAAATTCCAGTTAAAAGTGCGTTACTGGATCAAAAAATAGTTGCTGGCATTGGTAATATTTACGCTGATGAAGCATGCTTTGATGCAGGGATTAATCCAAATAGATCGTCAAATGATCTTTCTTTACATAAAGTTAAATTACTTCACGGCTCAATCTTAAGCGTATTAGATCTGGCATTAGGCAATGGAGGTACGACGTTTTCAAATTATCGAGATGGTTATGGGCGTGCTGGAAATAATTCTATTAATGCAAAAGTGTTTAGGCGTGAAGGCTTTGAATGCTCTCGATGTGATGGAACTATTGTAAAAATTAAATTAGGTGGGCGAGGTACTCATTACTGTCCTTCTTGCCAAAAATAAGATTTTTTTGTGTTAATAGTTTTGATAGATTGGTTGTAAGAGTTGTTGTTGACTTGTGTCATTGATAACTTCGTATTCTAAAATTTGATTATAGAAGTGAGATTAAGTGATCATATTCTATTCCTTTTTGATTTGCTCATTGATTATTATGTGCTTGGTAATTCTGTTTGCAATTTTTGTAGCATCTTCTTTTGTTAAGACTGTCCGTACTAGGATTACTGGAATACCTAGTGATTTAGGTGTCAGTTTTGAAGACGTATTATTCCATGCTGATGATGGAATTGCATTAAGCGGTTGGTATTTAGAAAATCCAACTAGCAGTACTACTATTATCATAATTCATGATCGCGATAGAGATCGATCTGATAGTCAAATGGGGTTACTCAATCTGCAGGTCGATTATGCCAAACAAGGATTCTCAGTTTTGTCTTTTGATTTACGTGGATGTGGAGAATCAACTGGAAAACATGGCCACTTAGGTCAACTTGAAACTTTAGATATCGATGCCGCTGTTCTCTATGTACGACGACGAAAAGTTCAAGACTCAATTGTGCTACATGGCTTTGGTTTGGGTGCTGCCTTGGCTATAGAAGTGGGAGCAAAGAATCAAGATGTTACTGCGATTGTTGCAGATGCTCCCATGAATTCTTTCTCTTACATCCTTCGTAAAAATTATATTTGGATGCCTAGCTTTATTTTTCGAGTGAGTGGATATTTCAGCAAAATGATATATGAAAGTGACCCTTATTGCCTTCAACTTATTGAGAAAGTTAAAAATATTCGAACACCTATATTTTTTATTCACTCAGAATATGATCAATTGGTGCCTGTTTGGAACTCAATTAATCTTTGCGCTTCTTCAACGAATCCTCACCATTATTTATGGATACATGAAAATCACTTAGGTCACTGCACCTATTATTTCGATAATCCTGCTGAATATTTCTTGCGAGTTAAGGATTTTATATCTAAATTTGCACCTATTCCGATCCATGTGATTCGCGATTCCACGCAAAATCATATTGAGCAAAAAGTGAGTTAGTTTCGGTTGTGAATTATGATTCTTGGCAACTCAATTACAGATATTAATGGAATAAAAGTAGGTCACTGGACTGATAAGCTCACTTTGACTGGTTGTACGGTAGTTATCTGTCCTGATGGAACTATAGGTGGAGTTGATGTCAGAGGTGCCGCACCAGGGACTCGTGAAACCGACTTATTAAAACCCGAAAATTCAGTTCAAGAAGTCAATGCTATTCTTTTATCTGGTGGCTCAGCATTTGGTCTTGCTGCTGCATCTGGCGTGATGGATCAGTTAGCAGAAGATGGTATTGGGTTTAAAGTTGGTGAACATACTATTCCAATAGTCCCTGCATCCATCATCTTTGATCTTAATATAGGCACTGCCTCTTTTCCAGATTATGAATCTGGAAAAGAGGCAGTGAAATCTGCTCAATCTAATAATATTGCAGTTGGATCTGTTGGTGCTGGTACAGGTGCAACTGTTGCAAAAATTGCAGGAAGAGAACATGCAATTAAATGCGGCATAGGTATGTCTAGTGTTGTACTCGATTCAGGAATCATAGTCAGTGCAATGGTCGTAGTGAATGCTTTTGGATGCATACGTGATGCAAATACGGGAAAAACTGTTGCTGGTGCAAGAAGTGAATCTGGATTATTTCTTGATGAAAAAATAATAGTAAATTCTAAAAATGAGAACAACGATAGTGGCTCAAATACTACCTTAGGTATTGTAATAACAAATGCAAAACTTGATAAAACTCGTGTAAATCGACTTGCTGCCGTTGCTCATGATGGATTCGCATCCAGTATCTGGCCCGTCCATACACGATCTGATGGGGATGTAATTTTTGGATTAGCAACTCAAGAAATTGATGCTTCATCATCTGAAATATTTAAAATAGAAGCATTTGCAGTAAAAGCTATTGAGTCTGCAATATTGAATGCAGTAGATAGTAGTGAATCTATGGGCGGAACTCCGTCAGCTTGGGAATGGACCCAAAATAAAATTTAACAAAAATATAATTGACGACACCTATGAAGATTTTATACTTATAAGTCGTTGTAAATGATACTGCTCATTATTTAGTAGGCATACCGCCTGGATCTATTAGACCGGGACGGAGAGGCAATGACTAAGAAGATCACTGTTACTGACATTCAATCTATGCGAGATCATGGTTCACCTATAACTATGATTACTGCTTACGACTATCCTTCTGCATGTTTCGCATCAAAGGCAGAAATTCCTGTACTTCTTGTTGGTGATACGCTTGGTATGGTTGTTTTGGGATATGACTCTACAATTCCTGTCACTATCGATGATATGATTCATCATGCTAAGGCAGTTGTTCGAGGTTCTGGGGCATCTCATGTAGTTGTTGATATGCCGTTTGGTTCGTATCAATCTGGATGGCAAGATGCAGTAAAAAATGCCTCTCGAATACTTCAAGAAACAGGATGTGATTCTGTAAAGCTTGAAGGTGGTTCGAGATCGGCTGAAACTATTCAGCATTTAGTTGAGGCTGGCATACCTGTAATGGGACATATTGGATTGACGCCACAGTCTGTGAACCAGATAGGTGGGTTTAAAGTACAAGGAAAAACTCCAAGAGATGCTGTTCATTTAATTTCTGATGCGAAAGATATCGTTTCTGCTGGTGCCTATGCAGTTGTACTTGAGCTAATTCCAACGGCTCTCTCACATATGATTACTCAACGCATTTCTGTTCCAACAATTGGTATTGGTGCAGGTCCATTCTGTAGTGGGCAAGTGCAAGTTTTACATGACATTCTCGGTTTATTTAAAAATTTTCAACCTAAGCATGCTAAAAAATTTCATGATGTTGGTGAAGATATTCTTATTGCACTGTTGGAGTATAGAAATCAAGTCGAAAATAGAATTTTTCCTTCAGCGAAAGAATCTTTTTATATGGATGATCATGCGTTAGATTTAATTCGATCACAATTACCTGTTTTGGATGAGAATTTAAGCACTGTTGCAAGGATTTTAGCTGAGCAGGACTATCAACTCATTGCAAAAGCTTCAGAAGTCACAGACGTATTTAATTCTTGAATTGGTATACAAGTGGAAATAGTTCGCACAATTGAGTCATACCGTGAATTATATACTCACCTTCAACATCCTATAGGACTTGTACCTACTTTGGGTGGAGTGCATGAAGGACATCTTTCATTGGTTGATGCAGCAAAAAAAGACTGTGAAACAATTGTCTCTTGGCTATTTCTTAATCCAAAACAATTTGGTCCAAATGAAGATCTTAATATCTATCCCGCAGAAGAGAAAGAAGATGTTTCTTTGTTAGAACAACGTGGTGTTAATATCTTATTGATTCCAACAACAACTGAGATATATCCTTCTGATTTTGATTCAGTTATTAAATTAGGCAAAATAACAAAATTATTAGAAGGTTCTCGACGCCCCGGACATTTTGACGGCGTTACTACAATTGTTTCAAAAATGTTTAATATTATTCAACCCGATAGAGCATACTTTGGTGAAAAAGATGCGCAACAACTTCGTGTTATTCAAAAAATGGTGAAAGATTTAAATTTTCCTATTGAAATTGTCTCGTCTCCAACTATCCGAGATAGTGAAGGTCTTGCATTATCGTCGCGAAACAAATATTTAAGTGTAGCTGAACGTCACGATGCAACATTTTTGTACCAAGGACTACTTAAAGCAAAAGTTTGTTATGAACTTGGTGAAAGAAATTCAGATATTGTGCGAAACATAGTTATTCAAGAACTTAAAAAATCATCTTTGATATCAATTGATTATGTATCACTATCCGATCACCAAACGCTGGAGGAGATTTCAGGAGAAATCAGTTCTCCGACATTACTTTCATTAGCTGTACATATCGGTAAAACCCATTTAATTGATAATGTGTTATTGCAATAAACAATGACTAAAGGTCTTTTTTCTTGTTAGCATAGAATTGTTCTATTAATTATTACATTGTAGGGGTTGAAATGTCTGGTCACTCTAAATGGTCTTCAATCAAGCATAAAAAAGCTGCTACAGATTCGAAGCGTAGTCAACTATTTACAAAACTTGCTAGAGATATAACAATGGCTGCACGAACTGGTAATGATCCCGATATGAATTCTGCTTTACGTCTTGCAATTCAAAAAGCTCGAGATTCCAACATGCCTAATGTCAATATTGACCGTGCTGTTCAAAAGGGCTCAGGCGATAATGGTGCTGATCAACTTGAGGAAATTACATATGAAGGATATGGCCCTGGAGGGACAGCTATTTTAGTAGATACAGTTACTGACAACAAAAATCGAACAGTTGCTGAGGTTCGTTTGGTATTTAGTCGGAGTGGTGGTAATTTAGCCGAAAATGGCTCAGTGGCGTGGCAATTTGATCTAAAAGGATTGATTAATGTTAATGCTTTAGGAACTGATGTGGATGAGATACAACTGGAAGCAATCGAAGCTGGTGCTGATGAAATTGAAGTTTCTGAAGATGGCTTGTCAGTAGAAGTTGTTACAGATCCAGCTTTAATTGAGCAAGTTAGATTGGCATTGAGTAATGCTGGCTATGTAATCGAATCTGCCGATATTATCAAAATGCCACAAAATACTGTTGAATTAGATGATCAATCAGCAATTGTAACTTTACGTATGTTAGAGAAACTTGATGAACTCGATGACGTTTCTAAAGTACATTCTAACGTCGGATTTTCTGATTCAGTCATTGCTGCTGTGAATGAATAATTTTATGGAGTTTCGTGGATAATAAATTTTCTCCAGCTGAAATTATAATATTAGGAATTGATCCTGGTCTTGCTGTTACAGGCTGGGGGATTATTCATGTGCATGGACAATCACTGACCGCTATCGGTTCTGGTCAGATAAAGACAACAACAAAAGAGACTCGTTCTGCTCGTTTAGGAAAAATTGCATTACAAATCCGATCTATAATTAAAGAATATTCACCAACTGAAGTAGCAGTTGAACAACAATTCGTTGCTAAAAATGTCCGTTCTGCAATGGCAATAGGGGAAGCTCGTGCAGCTGCAATGATTGCAGCTGCGGATTTTTCATTACCTGTTTATGAATTTGCTCCAAAATCAATAAAAGAAGCTGTTGCCGGTTTTGGGAATGCTACAAAAGAGCAAGTACAACAAATGGTTTTTATGCAATTAGAGATTTCCGAGGCTGTTAAATCTTTTGATGTTAGTGATGCTTTTGCAGTTGCATTGACTAGATTTGCTGATGCTAATTTGGAGTTAGCGATGGTTAGAGAATGATAGTAGGTATTAAAGGCCATTTAGTAAGGTGGAATGTTGAATCTTCAGTTGCCTGGATAGAATCAGCTGGTTTGTCATACGAGGTGTTCATCCCTGCTTTTGCGCAGGCATGGATTGCAGAAAATAATATTGATGAAGAATTAAATTTATTTACTTATTATCATGTTACAGAAAGACAACCAACACCACTTTTAATAGGATTTCCATCTTTTGCTGAGCGCGAATTTTTTCGAAAGATAATAGATGTTCCTGATTTTGGTCCTGTGAAAGCTGTCCGCGCATTGACTTTTCCTATTAATGAAATTGCACAATGGATTGAGTCGGGAGATCATCAAGCACTTCGACAATTACCTGGAGTTGGAGAAAGATTATCACAAACTTTGATAGCAAATTTACAGGGCAAATTAGTCGAAGAAGCTCAAATCCATACCCAGGAGAGAGTTGATATACCTAATGCATTAATTACAAACCAGCTTGTGGAAGATGCTGTAGAAGCCTTGAGGACGTTACAATACTCCCATCGAGAATCAGAACAATTAGTAATGTCCGCTGTACGAAGTGGTACAGAATTAAACAATTTAGAAGAACTTTTGGTGTATATATTGGAAAACCAAGCTCCTGCTTAGCCATGGAGATCTATAATGTCGAATAATAAATTCTCAATTATTAGTGATTTTAAGTTGATGGGTGATCAAAATCAGGCAGTTACGGAAATAACTGGAGCATTAAATAATGATGTATCTGCAATGACATTACTGGGAGCAACAGGTACTGGGAAAACATTTACTATTGCAAATGTAATTGAAAATTATCAAAAACCTACTCTTGTATTAGCTCCTAATAGAACGTTAGCTGCGCAATTAGTTGCAGAATTCAGAGATTTCTTCCCTAGTAATGCTGTCGAATATTTTGTTTCTTACTATGACTACTATCAACCTGAAGCCTATATCCCTCGAACAGATACATATATTGCTAAAGACGCAGATATTAATGATGAAATTGATAAAATGCGTCATGCAGCAACTCGTGCACTATTTGAAAGACAGGATGTCATTATTGTTGCTTCTATCTCCTGTATATACGGTTTAGGTGAACCGGGTGAATATCAATCTTTTGTTTTAAATCTTTTCAAAGGAAGGCATGTTAACCGTACATCTTTGATAAGACAGCTTGTTGAAATGCAATATACGCGGAATGATATGAATACATTACGTGGAACTTTTAGAGTGCGTGGTGATTCATTAACAATATTTCCTTCGTATGATGATCTAGCTATTCGAGTTGATTTTTTTGGAGATGAAATTGAAAAAATCTTAACCCTCGACCCATTGAGCGGTGAAATATTAAATGAATTTGAGGATACATCTATTTATCCTGCAAAACATTTTGTTACTTCAAAAGAACGTTTACAGGAGGCAATATTATCTATAGAAACCGAATTAAGCGTCGAAGCAAAAAAATTTCAGGACCGAGGCAAATTACTTGAAGCTCAAAGACTAGAAGAACGTACACGTTATGATATAGAAACAATTAAGGAAACAGGATATTGTTCAGGAATTGAAAATTATTCACGTCATTTATCAGGACGTGAGCCTGGATCGACACCATGGACGTTGCTCGATTATTTTCCTGATGATTGGTTGATTGTCATTGATGAATCTCATATGTCAGTACCTCAAGCTCGCGGGATGTATGAAGGTGATATGTCACGTAAGAGGACATTAGTTGAACATGGCTTTCGCTTGCCTTCCGCTCTGGATAACCGACCTCTTAATTTTGATGAATTTCAAAATAGAATTAATCAAGTTGTATTTGTCTCTGCTACCCCTGGACCATATGAATTTTCAGTTTCATCACATATAGTTCAACAGGTCATTAGGCCAACTGGAATCTTGGACCCAACAGTTGAAGTTCGTCCGACAAGCGGGCAAATTGATAATTTATTAAGTGAAATAAATCTGCGTAAGAAAAAAAACGAACGTTGCCTTATCACTACACTTACTAAGAAAATGTCAGAAGAACTTAATGAATATCTACAAGAAATGGGTATCAAATCTACCTATTTGCATTCTGAAGTGGATACTTTGGAAAGGATTGAAATTTTACGTGATTTAAGATCAGGGATTTATGATGTTGTAGTTGGTATAAATTTATTACGCGAAGGTTTAGATTTGCCAGAAGTTTCTTTGATTTGCATTTTAGATGCAGATAAAGAAGGCTATTTAAGATCTAGTGGTGCACTAATTCAAACTATAGGCCGTGCAGCTCGCCATCCAAAAGGAAATATAATTATGTATGCTGATGTAGTAACAAAGTCAATGCAAACAGCCATTGATGAAACTAATCGGCGCCGCTTAATACAAGATGAACATAATCAAGAACATGGTATTACTCCTCAAGGTATCGAAAAGGCTTTACGTGATATCAATGATGATTTACGTCAAACATTCGCTATTGATAGTGAGAAAGATGCGATTTCGATCGTTGATATACCAAAAGATGAAGCAATACGTGTTATTAATGACCTCGAAAATCAAATGAGAAAAGTTGCTAAAGAGTTGGATTTTGAACGTGCAGCAATACTCAGAGATCAAATAGTAGATTTACGCAGAGATCTTTCAGATAGTGATTCACTTCAAGGATTAAGTTTACTTTCTTCTATGCGGAAAGATACAAAACAGTCTTCTAAAAGATCACGAGTATAATTTCCTAAGATATTAATCTTGATCGAACGGTTTTGGGAATTCCAGACGGTTTTTTTCTGCAAGTTCTGAGATTGAATTTGAAAGATCTTCTTCATCATTATCTGAATGTTCTGTTTGTTGTATATCTGAATGTGAAATAACTTTTCTGGCATTACTGCCATCACCTGCATCAACAATTCCTTGCTCTTCAAGGCTATCCATTATTCTTGCCGCTCTTGGATATCCGATGCGTAACCTTCTTTGGAGTAATGAAGTCGAGATTGTTTCTTGATTATTTGCTATATCGATTGCTTCTAGGAGCATTGGATCTGAATTCGATGATGAACTAACATCAACGTGCGGATTTATTTCTTTTGCCTCCTTTAGTAATTGATCATAATTTTCAGGCTTTAAGTTAGAAAACCTATCAGCTGTCCAAAAGTCCACAAGTGATTTTATTTCATTGTCACTAACATAAACACCCTGGACTCTTTTAGGTTTTTGATCGTTAGGTGGTACATAAAGCATGTCTCCTTTTCCAAGCATTTTCTCAGCTCCTCCTTGATCAAGTACTGTTCGTGAATCAATTGATGAAGCTACCGCAAAAGCAATTCTGGTAGGGAAGTTAGCTTTTATCAATCCAGTAATGACATCAACAGATGGCCGTTGAGTGGCTACTATGAGATGTATGCCTGTTGCTCGTGCGAGTTGTGCAAGACGGACAAGCTGTTGTTCAACTTGATAAGGTGCTGCAATCATTAGGTCTGCTAATTCATCTATTATCACTACCCAATATGGCATTGAAGTGTTTCCCAAATTTTTCTCATTGTAAGAAGAGATATTTCTTACACCCACACGTGCAAATTTTTGATAACGTGATTCCATTTCGTTGATTACTGCTTGTAATGTGCCGACTACTTCATCCATTTCAACTATAATTCTTGAAAATGCTAAGTGTGGAATTTCTGAAAAATCTGCCAGCTCAACTCTTTTTGGATCTATCATTACGAAGCGTAGTTCTTCAGGTGAACGCTGCATAAGCAGACCGCTGATAATTGAATTCAGGCATACTGATTTCCCTGCCCCTGTTGCTCCTGCTATAAGAAGATGAGGCATCCCAGATAAATCTGCTAGTACAGAGCTTCCAGATACTCCAGCACCCAAAGCAATAGGTAACGCCATCTTTTTTAATGCTGATTGATACTCAGGAGTTTCTACTAATCCTCGCATCGTTACAGTGGCAGTTTGGCTATTAGGGACTTCAATGCCTACCATAGGTTTGCCTGGGACTGGTGCTTCGATTCGTAAGGCTGGAGCAGCTAGAGCCAATGCAAGATCATTTTGAAGTGCTGTAATTCGATTAACCCTGATTCGTGTTCTGGATACTTCTGTTACTTTTTGTATTGGTGCACCTGTATCATCATGAATAATCTCTCCTGAAGCATCTCTTTCAGTAACAAGTTTGGTTTTAATATCCCATCCTGGTTCTACGCCAAATTGAGTAACAGTTGGACCTTGATTAATTTGGACTACAGTGGCATCAACGCCAAAAGATGCAAGTGTTTTTATTATTAAATCTGCTCTCGCATCGTTATCAACAGTTCCCAACTCACTTCCTGATGGTTCTGCGAGTACATTTATCGGAGGTAGTTGCCATCCATCATCTGAATGACGTACTTCATCAGCAGGTGTTTGCATATCCATAGAAAGTTGTGCTGCAGGTCGTTTTTCAATTTCTGTATCCTCTTCAATAGGTGTTTCACTCATTTCGTCAATATTGACTTCATTTTTTTGGGTTAGTTCGGGAGTTTTTGGACCTGCAATTTGTGTTATAAAATCTGAATCTGTTGAAGTTTTTTCATTTTTGACAGTAGGTATGAAACGGTCAAAAATTTGTGATTTAATATTCTTAAAAGTGATTGTAGAAGCCAAAGCTAGTACATGTATTACATATTTATCAATTCTTTTCGCCCAAAGTGCACTAAGTCCTTGAACAAATAGTTTTGGCGGTATTTTTGATATCTCTAATGCACTATGGGGCCAAAGTAAAATAAATCCAAAGATTCCAGAACTGACCCAAATTAAGATCCCTTCAGGCCAATTAGTTAGTGAGCGTCCTAATTTGCCACCGGCAGAAAATATAGAAAGGTCTGTTGTTCCAATTAATCTATCTGGATACCAATATCCTAAGATTCCTGATAGGAACAGTAATACGAACGATAATCCCACTAAATGTCTTCTGCGTTCGACGAGTAATGCATTTTTTCGAAATGCTAAGATGATACCTATACTGGCCATGATCAGAACCAAAGTAAATGTGTGCAAACCAAAAAGCCGAATTAATTCATCTCGTGCATCGGCAATTAGTCCTGCGAGTGGAATAAGAAATGGAATTGAGGCGGCAGCAACTACGACGAATATCGTTCCAATTAGCTCAGGGCGAACAATTGAAGATGTATTTTTAAATAAATTATTGATATTTTTTTTCGATTGTTTTTTTCTTGTTGATCGAGACATTTTGCTCTCCTCGTAACGGACCTCAAATTGAGAATATATGCTCGAGTAGTGCTTAATACTGTGTAAGAATTTTAGCGCGAACTATAGGTTTCCTACGAGTGAGTTTAAATAAATACTGTGAAAGTTTTTTTTCAATGCTTACTTGTGTTTGTTGGATATTTGTGTTTTTTGCATCGTCGAGGAGAGTTTTTGAAAATGTTTTGATGTTTTCATAAATTTCAATTTTATTTTCGAGTGGAATGAAACCATATGACGAAATTGATATGGGAATCTCAAAACTATTTGTGTTGGTATTGAAGAAAAAGGTAACCATTAATACCCCGTTATCAGCTAATTCTTGCCTTTCATGAATAATGTTTTCATTGATCTCACTGTTACCGTGCTGGTCTATATATATATAATTTGTAGGAACATGTTCAGATATTTCAGAGTAATCCTCATTAATTTCAAGTACATCTCCGTCTTCTAATACGAACACATTTTCAGGATCCATCCCTAAATTGATTGCTAGTTGAGCATGATGTACTAAATGCCTAAATTCTCCATGGATGGGTACAAAATTTTGAGGTTGGATAATCCGCTGTATGATCTTTAATTCTTCTTTTGCTGCATGTCCTCGTACATGTACATTATCAATTTGGTTGTAAATTACATCAGCACCAGCTTCGAATAATAGATTAATGTTTTTTGAGACAGATTTCTCATTTCCAGGTACCGGGTTTGAGGAGAGAATTACTGTGTCTCCTTCTTGAATTTCTATATATTGATGATTTCCACGAGCAATTCTTGACAGGGCAGCATTCGGTTCTCCTTGTGAGCCTGTACAGATGATAATAGTTTTATGTGAAGGGAATGCTCGCATTTCTTTACGTGACATAAAAACCTGATCTGGCGCAGAAATATATCCTAGATCACGTGAAATTTGGATATTTTTTTCCATTGAGCGTCCAGTAACAAAAATTCTTTTATCGAATTTAATCGCTGCATCGATAACTATTTGAATTCTCGAAATCAATGATGCAAAAGTAGTCATAATTATTCGGCCGGAAGCGTTAGCAATAGCATTTTCTAATCTATCTGCTACTAATGTTTCTGATGGTGTATATCCCTCGATTTCAGCATATGTAGAATCTGCACATAATAATGCTACGCCTTCATTCCCAACCTCTGCCAATCTATTAAGGTCTGTGTGTTGTTCCATAATAGGAGTGTGGTCGATTTTGAAATCTCCTGTATGGACTACAGTACCTGCATCAGTTCTGATAATTAATCCTGCAGAATCAGGTATGGAATGTGATACCTGAAAGAATTCGACATTAAAATTACCGATATCGACATTGCTACCTGGATCTAATGTCTGAACATCAATCTCATTTGCCAAATGATGATCTTGAAGTTTAACTTGCAGCAATCCTCTGGTTAATTTTGTGGAGTATACAGGGATGTTAAATTCTTTTAGTAAATAAGCCGCTGCTCCAATGTGATCTTCATGGCCATGAGTTAGAAAAAGGGCCCTTAATCTATTTTTTGTAGTTCTTAGATAACTGAAATCAGGAATGATGATATCTACACCTAAATGTTCATCTTCAGGGAACATAAGTCCGCAGTCGACAGCGATGCTCTCACCGTTTACTTCATATAGCATCATGTTCCTACCAATATTGCCTAAGCCACCTAGAGGAATTACCCTTAATGTGCTAGAAGATGTGGACATGTTTACCGTTGTCTCCTTTATTTCGTTTCATTTAAAGTTTCTTTGATTTTCAAGAAGTCATCTTGGATTGTTTTTCTTAAACTTCCATTTCTTAATGCTGCTGCAGGGTGATACATAGGTATGATCAATCTTCCATCAATTTTTTTGACCTCACCATGGATCTGACTAATTTTTTCATTTGGAAACCAAATTGACATAGAGAAACGTCCCAATGTAGCTATAACAGTTGGATTAACTATTGCAATTTGTTCTTGTAGAAAATTATCGCATGCACTTATTTCTTGAGTGAGAGGATCTCGATTAGCAGGTGGCCTGCACTTCACAACATTAGTGATGTAGACATCATGTCTTGATAGTCCAATGCTGAGAAGCATTTTTTCTAAAAATTTACCAGACCTTCCTACAAAAGGTAGCCCTAATTCATCCTCTCTTTGTCCTGGCCCCTCACCAATTAGCATTAATTTTGATGTACTTGGTCCTGAACCGGGGACAGTCTTTGAACGAAACCGTGCTAACTCACATGCTGGGCAATCAGCTATTCTTTTATATAAATCGGTGAACGGTTGTTCTATTCTATAGAATGGATGTAAATCCTCTGGAGCACCAATTGGTATTTGGTTCCAATTTTCGGTTATCACAGTAAAAAATGAATCTTTCTATGGCACTTTTTGCCAGCAATTTTAATATTGAATCTGCTTAGTATGAATAGCAGTCGTTATCTCGGAGGCTAACATGTAAAACTCTTTTTGACTATGTTTGACCAGTTATCAATCGCGCTTTACTAACCATGCAAGGCCGATTCCGACAAGATAGAGTATGAAAATTGGGCCGCCTACTAAGGTTTGTGTTATTGGATCTGGAGTGGGGGTGACTATAGCTGATATAGCAAAGGATATCACTAAGGCTAGACGCCACCATCCTGCTAATTTTTTTGCACTTACAACACCAAATTTTGCTAATCCCATCACTATAATTGGAACTTGAAAAACTGCTCCCATGACAAGTAAAAGGCGAATTGTAAGATCCATA
>JAKUNM010000001.1 GCA_022451865.1 Dehalococcoidia bacterium | reverse complement strand
CTCAATCATTGTGCCAATAGAATATTCAATTTCAATCCCTTTTTCTTTTATTACTGATTCTGCAACCATAACTACACGCTCACGGGCGATACGCAATTCTTCAGCTAACCCAACTAATGGAATCATAATTTCAGGATAAACAGTTACATTTTGTTCAGATAAGGTGCATGCAGCTTCTATAATTGCCTGTACTTGAATATCGTATATTTCTGGAAAAGTCATCGCCAATCGAACCCCCCTATGTCCTAACATTGGGTTCTGTTCACGCAAAGAATCAACACGTCGTTCAATATCTTCAACTGGCAACTTCAATACTGCCGCCAATTCTTCCATTTCAGACTGCTTAGTGGGCAAAAATTCGTGAAGGGGAGGATCAAGTAGTCTGATAGTAACTGGATAAGGGGACATGGCATTGAGTATTCCAATAAAATCATCTCTTTGTATTGGCAAAATAATTTTTAATGCGGCGTTGCGGGATTCACTATCATTAGCAAGGATCATTTGCCGCACTGCAGAAATCCTGTCAGAGCCAAAAAACATATGCTCGGTTCGACAAAGACCAATACCTTCTGCACCAAATGCTCGAGCTTTTTGTGCATCTTCTGGAGTGTCTGCATTCGCACGAATATTTAATCTTCGCAAATCATCTACCCAAGACATTATTTCATCAAATTCCGGTGGGAATTCTCCCTCAAGTGTAGCAACTTCACCGAGTATGACTTCACCTGTATTCCCATCAAGTGAAATAATTTCACCTTCATTAACAATAATTTCAGTGCCATTAGAGCCAACTATCTTCATCTGTTTGTTGGCAAAGTCAATTTCTAAATTAGTGCATCCAGTAACACAACATTTACCCATTCCACGAGCAACGACTGCGGCATGAGATGTCATACCACCGCGTGCAGTTAAAATACCAGCAGCACCAACCATTCCTTCTATATCTTCCGGGCTTGTTTCACTACGAACTAATATTACGGATTCACCACGATTAACCCAGTTGGAAACATCGCGAGGTGTAAAAACAACTCGACCTACTGCAGCACCTGGAGATGCAGCCATTCCATGAGCGATAACATCTTTTTTAAACTGAGGATCAAAAACAAGATGGAGCAATTCATTCAATTGTTCTGCGTCAATCTGATTAATTGCTTCTTCTTTCGAAATCAATCCTTCATTGACTAATTCAACAGCAATACGCAGACTAGCTAAACCTGATCTTTTACCATTACGAGTTTGAAGGATCCATAGCTTGTCTTGCTGAATAGTAAATTCAATATCCTGCATATCACCAAAATGATTTTCCAAATTTTCACATGCAGAAAGTAATTCTTGATAAATCTTAGGCATATAAACTTCAAGAGATTCTGAATTTTTTTCTCCGGGAGATGAAGTGATCGGCTGCGGAGTTCTAATACCAGCGACAACATCTTCACCTTGTGCATTTACAAGATATTCGCCAAAAAGATCGTTAGCACCAGTAGATGGATTTCGTGTAAACAACACGCCTGTGGCACAATCTTCCCCAAGATTACCAAATACCATAGCCTGCACATTTACCGCAGTTCCCCAATGATCAGAATAACCATATTGATTCCGATATATTACTGCACGAGGATTTTGCCAACTTTCAAAGACAGAACCAATAGCTCCCCAAAGCTGTTCCCATGGGTCTTCAGGAAATTCACTACCTTTAGATCTGATCAGATCTTTATATTCAAAAACCAATTCCTTTAGTGATTCACCATCAAGATCGGTGTCATTAATTAGGCCCAATGAAGATTTTTTTGCTTCAAGTAGTGCTTCAAATGGATCTTCATCAGTTTCATCATCTTTTCCAATATTTAAGACTACATCACCGTACATTTGTACGAAGCGTCGATAAGAATCATAAGCAAATCGATCATTACCTGAGCGTTTTGCTAGACCAGAAGCAGTATCATCGTTCAATCCTAAATTCAAAATTGTATCCATCATACCGGGCATTGAGACTCGAGCTCCCGAGCGAACTGACACTAATAATGGATTATCTGAATCACCAAAGTTAGATCCAACGCTATCCTCAATTAGATTTATCGCATCTTCTACCTGTTTCTTAAGTGAAGATGGAAATATACCTTCTAATTCATAGAAGGCATTACAAACTTCTGTGGTAATTGTAAAACCTGGAGGAACAGGAATACCAAGTGTAGCCATCTCCGATAGGCCGGCACCTTTTCCACCCAGCAAATTCTTAAGATGTGCACCACCCTCAGAAATTTCACCACCAAAATGGTAAACCAGCTTTTCTGAAATAGAATCAACCTCAGATTTATTAGAAATTACGGACATTCGTACAAAACTATCCTAACTAATCCAACTCAAAAATATAGAAGATTTAATAATTAAGTTGCAAAATCTCCAGTAACATTAGAGAGAAGAAGTTTATAATACACCGAATAATACTATGAAAAACACTTCCGACAATGGATCTGCAGAATCTTATTACATTCAAAATGCGAAAAGGCTTTTGGATTTGCATGAAAATATCATGTCCATACATGCTACACGTTCACGAGATTCTCTGGGAAGAACTAAGATCGAAGATAATCCACAGCTACGTTCGAATTTTCAGATCGATAGAGATCGTATCATACATACCCGTGCTTTTAGAAGATTAAAACATAAAACTCAGGTATTCATTGCTCCAGACTCTGATCATGTAGTAACACGTATGACACATACTATCGAAGTACAACAAATCGCTAGAACAATTGCGAAAGCACTTGGATTAAATGAAGACTTAACAGAAGCTATAGCATTAGGACATGATTTAGGTCATACGCCTTTTGGACATGCTGGCGAAGAAAAACTAGCCGAATTATTGCCTACTGGTTTTAGGCACAATGAACAATCATTGCGAATAGTCGAAAAATTAGAAAAGGAAGGAGAAGGTCTTAATCTTACTTTTGAAGTACGTGATGGAATTCTTCGTCACTCGAAAGGGATGGCCTCAGTGACCAGTGACGATGGTTGGGGGACTCCTGCCACATTAGAAGGAGAAATAGTAAAACTTTCAGATGGTATAGCATACTTAAATCATGATATTCAAGATGCAATCAGAGCAGGATTAATAACCGAAGAAAGTATACCTTTGAACGCAATTAAACTATTAGGAAATGCACACAGCAATAGAATCAACACACTAGTCCATGATTGCGTAAAAACATCTTTAGCAAGTTTTGCTCAAGATACGCCCAAAATATTATTAAGTGATCCTGTATTAGAAATAATTGATCAGCTAAGATCTTTTATGTTTGAAAGAGTATATTTACATGAAAGTACCTTAAAAGATGCAAAACTAGGACAAGAAGTTCTCGAAAAATTATTTACGTACTATCTTCAAAATCCTCAAGAAATCACAGGATGGTCATTAATGGAAGACCAAGATTGGCGACGCTCTGCAGATTATGTATCTGGAATGACTGATCACTACGCCCTTCATCAAGCAAGAAAGTTAAAATTAATCGATTAGTAATCTTATGCTGTTGTCAAAAATATATAAATTTCTAAAATCAAAAAAACTTTTTATTGACCTGGGCGTTTTTTTGTCTATCACTATAATTACTGCGAGTGGGGTGTTTTATTTTCATTCCTCTGAAGAAGAGATACTGACATCAGCAATTCCCATAAGAGATCTTGCTCTACGTTCAGCACCTAACTCCACAACAGCGATAGTATCTAATGTTGAAACTGGAACACCAATCGTAGTTTTAGCGCGAAATAAGCAAGCAAATTGGATACTTATACAAAAGATCTCGGAACCAGATCAAACAGGATGGTTACCTCTCGATGGTATAGATCCATTGCCACCAATAGACATCTTGCCAATAGCTACAGTTGTTCCGGGGATAAACAAAATAAATGCTGTACCAACGGCTGCAAGACTACCTGAGCAAACTATCCAAGCCAATAATGATCTACCAGATCTATCAATTGAAGATGTTTTTGTAAAAAATAATAAATTAGTAATCGTTTTATCTAATGTGGGAGAAATAGATGTGAAAGGTCGGATACATACTTCAATTGATGGCTCACCGCCTACACCAGTAGATATTAAAATAGGAGAACCTTTACGCCCATCAGAAAAAATTGAAGTTACTCTCGAAAATGAATATGTCCAACGTAGAGGTTCTGTGCATATAACTGCCTATACTGATCCACCTATATATGAACGAAACATAGGTAATAATGAAGTTAAAATTGTTGTTAGTCCCGACCTACCTAACGATCTTGAACTTTCAGATGTTTCCATTATCAAATCACAAAATATCATTCGTGTCCTGATAACGAACAAAAGCCCCATACCTATAACTGGAAGTGCTACAATTAGCGTGCGTTCTACATTAGATGACGCTAAGGATCTCGATACTATACAGCCTTACTTTAGTTTAAGGCCCGGAGAATCAGTTCCATTTGATATTAATAGTAGAAAAAATATTGATACTGATAAAATAGAAATATTGATGAGCACATCAGCGATCAATGATTCTAACTTGGAAAACAATATCTCCCCACGAGTCAGAAATTAGATTATGTTACAGACATCATTAGTTAAACTTTTGGAAACGTCTCACCGTGAATTACTTGAGGCTGTTGCAGATCAAACTGAGAGCAAATTTCACAGATCGCTTGGTGGTGAGTATGGAGAATCTTCATTAGTAGAAGTTCTTACAATGATTGCTTGGGAAGAACGTGGCGTATCTATAGATTCATTTGAAAGACCCATGCCACCTCAAGCAATTCATGATCTCGTAGGAGCAAGATGGCAAACATTAAAAGTTCTTCCATCATTGGATAATAAATCAGCTAATGAATTAGTAAAAAAAATTGTCGAAAGAGAAAAAAAACTGTTAAAACACTTGCTTAAAAATGAAGAAAAATAAATATATATATTCCAGGGATTAAACATTAAAACAAGGCAGGATTATGACAACGATTGAAGAGATTAAGAATCGCCTTAATTTACTAGAGACAATTGAAAGCTATGTTCCTGAACTAAAGCAAGCCGGACAAAATTGGAAAGCGTGCTGCCCGTTCCACAATGAACGTACACCTTCCTTTGTTGTTAATCCTAGTCGGGGAACCTGGCATTGCTTTGGAGCTTGTAGCTCTGGAGGTGATGTTATTGAATTCGTCCGACGTATCGAAGGTTTAGAACTTCGAGATGCTATAAAAATTTGCGCAGAACGTGCAGGGATTGAATTAAAAACACCTTCAGCGAGAGAAAAGGCAAAAAAAGAGGAAAATCAACGATTAATTCGTGCAAATGAATCGGCAGCAATTTTCTTTCAATCCAACCTAAAAAAAGGAGGTACATCCTCTGACGCTTATCAATATGCTGGTGATCGTGGTCTAGATGATGAAGCTATCGAGAGATGGCAAATAGGTTATGCACCTCAAAATTGGACTGCCCTGACTGACCATCTTACATCGCGAGGTTTTACTGAAGAAGATATGGTCGAATCAGGTTTATCAATTAAGAGCGAAAAAAGAATCTATGATCGTTTTCGTAACAGATTAATTTTCCCCATCCGTGATATACAAAGAAATATCACTGGATTTGGTGCGCGTAGTTTAATTTCTGAAGAAACACCGAAATACTTAAATACACCCCAATCTCCTCTATTCGATAAAAGTGGATCTCTATTTGGTATTGATCAAGCTTCTGAATCAATACGCAGACAAGATACTGCAATAATTGTAGAAGGCTATATGGATGTCATAACCAGCCATCAATTTGGATTTACCAATGTAATAGCATCTATGGGAACTGCTTTAACTGAAAAACAGTTAAATCTTATTAAACGCTTTTCAAAAAATATCGTACTCGCTCTTGATTCAGATGAAGCAGGCGCTGCAGCAACACTAAGAGGTCTTGAAGTAGCAACGAATGTAATAGAAAGAGATTTGGTTGCTACCGTTGACTGGCGTGGACTAGTTTCCTACCAAAACACATTAAACACAGATATAAAGGTAATAAGCTTGCCTGAGAGTGAAGATCCTGACTCATTAATTAGAAAAAATCCTGAAGCATTCAATGAATTGATCGAAAATTCTTCCTTAGTAATCGATCATATTTTTAATTCTGTAGGTAATAAAGTTGATCTAGAAGATGCACGTTCTCGTTCAAATGCTGTTAATACACTAGCACCGAGTATTAGTGCCATCTCAGATCCAGTTATACGATCACATTATGTACAAAAACTAGCTCGCTTAGGAGGTGTTACTGAACAAATCGTAATGAATCTTGTTATGCAGTCCGGCAAATACAAACCTCGAGCTGTGGCAACCACTAAGGAAGTAAATCGTGCTCGTTCGAAAAAATCCACCACACCTGATGGAGAAACACAAATCCTCCAATTATTACTTCAGAGAACTGAATGTAGAACGGAAGGTCTAAAATTAGATCCCAATGTTTTTGAACATCCCCTCAATAGATTAGCTTTTGATCATTGGTGCAATAATATTCTGCCCCAGGGGGAAAACCTAGACGAATCAGATGTAATGCTATATGAACACACTAGAGAATTAGATTCTGCAATGCTTCCTAATTATGACCCCAATGTAGTTGTAAAAATGTTAAGTGATATATATAAAAATTTACTGTTACAACGAAAACATGAACGTATTCAAGGGGCGTTGATCCAAGGAGTTGATGTATCGCAACAGCAAAAAGAGTCCTTAATTACTAATCAACGTGAGCTACGAAAACAAATTAGAGAAAATAAAGGGTTGTAGTATCTTATAGTTCTGAATAGAAACACATTGATACAAACATAAGCTTTATCCGCTTAATTATAGCTAATCTGATAGAGGCAAAATCAGTGTTATATGAGTACTTACTGGACAAACGAAAAAAAATGGATGCCCTAACACATTCGAAAAAATTCGATCAATTAGCAACCGTGATGAACCTGTGCCATGTCCAAAATGCGGGAATACAAAATCTGAACGAATTCGATTTCAAAGCTTTGCTATAACCACCAACGCAGAACCTGATTTGGTGGCAGGCAACACGGAAATGGAAGACTTTGACAATATCGATCAATTTAGATGTGATACCTTGGATTCTGCGTCAGAGATATTACCTTCAACGCTTATACGCGGAAGTATTCTGTCGATCACTTTAGGAATCCACCAATTATTTTTCCCTAGTAATTGCATCGTTGCAGGAACAAGTAACATTCGAACAATCGAGGCATCCAAGAATATTGCGACACCCAATCCTAGTCCGAATAGTTTTACAATTCTGTCATCTTCAAGAATAAAACTCCCAAAAACAACAACCATTATCGATGCCGCAGCAGTAATTACTTGTGCAGTAGAAGCAAGTCCATCTGCAACAGATTCTTCAGCATTACCTTTAGTATCATATTCTTCTTTTACACGTGATAACAAAAATACTTCATAATCCATTGACAACCCGAAAAGAATAGCAAACATCATCATTGGAACAAATGGCTCTATTGGTGCTCCATCAATTCCAATTAAATTACCCATCCACCCCCATTGAAAAACAGCGACAACTATTCCATAGGCTGCTCCAATGGAAAGAGCATTCATTATGACAGCCTTGATGGGAACCAAAATTGAACGAAAAACTACCAGTAAAAATAAAAATGAAACTGCAAGGATCGCACTGAAAAACAATAAAAGCCTACCTGCTAAATAATCTGTAAAATCTGTGTTTGTAGCTACAAGGCCGGTCACATTAACTTGTAGCGTACTATTTTTAGTTATTTCAGGAACAATGTTATTTCTGATATCACTAACAAGCTCACTAGTACTACTAGATTGAGGGCCTGTGGTAGGAATTAGGTTAATTAAAAATGCTCCAGACTGATCAGGATTTTCCATATTACTTGGTAAAGGTGGAGAAACTGCAGCAACTCCAGTGGCAGCATTCAATGCAAATATTAGCTGTTGAAGACTTTCGATGTCACTCGGTTGGGCCGCTTTTGCTGTAATAACCAAGGGACCATTAAATCCAGGTCCGAACCCATCAGAAATTAAATCGTATGCACGTCGTGTAGTCGTATCTTCAGGATAGTTACCTTCATCAGAAAAACCTAAGTTTAAGGTCAAAATCGGTGAAGCGAAAAGTAACAATATGGCTGTCCCAATTATTAATGCACTCCAGGGCTTCCGTTGTACGATTCGGCTCCAGCGATAGGGGTATGTTTCTTGCAAAGATGTGGTTTTTCTTTTAGGGACTTTCTGCTTCAAAAACGGTAAAAATCTTCCAACCAGAAAAAGAATTAATGCTCCTGGCAATCCGATAATAAGTAATTCTCGAGCACCTAATCCAAATCCCAATAATCCAACTGATATAAAACTGGCAGCTAAAAGTTGATACCAATAGGTTGTTTCAATCTGATCTTTAGCAAATCCCAAAAGACATGGAAGTAAAGTGATTGAAGCCAACATTGTCACCAAAACAGTGGTGGCTGCACTAATACCTAAGCCAGACATGAATTGAAATCCAACTAATAATAAGCCAAGTAATGAGATAACCACCGTTAGTCCAGCAAAAATAACAGAATGTCCAGCTGTACTCATCGCTAATATAGTAGCTTCTTTCGGAGGTTTTCCTGCATTAAGAGATTCACGGTAACGAGTTACTATCAAGAGTGCATAGTCTATACCTACTCCTAGGCCAATCATGGCACCCAAGGTTGGAGCAAAATCTGGTACAGCATATACATTAGAAATCAAGGTAATTAATGCTATTCCTACACCAACTCCAGCAACAGCAACAGCAATCGGCAAACCCATTGCAAGAACTGAACCAAAGGCAAAAATTAGTACAACTACGGCGAATGCAAGACCAATAAATTCTGATTCAGGTGGTTCAAAACCACCTAAAATTTGTCCACCAATTTCTATTTTTAAACCATCAATATCTGGAGCAATTTCACGAATTTCCTCACCTAAAATACCGCCACCAGTTTGATCAATATCACCAGATACTGTTACTTCAGCAAAAGCTACCTGACCTGTAGGGTTAATCTGTCCTCGTCCTAAAATCTCATCATATGGGCTTACTACTGAAGCGACACCATCAAGTCGAGATGTTTGATCAAACATTCTTTCCATCGCATCACGAATAGTAATATCAAGTACACCTTGATCGGCACGGAAAACAATAGAGCCTCTGTATCCACTACCAGTACCATCAAAAAATTCATCCAAGACAATAAATCCGTCACGACTATCTGATTCTGGAATTTCAAACGAACCATCATAGGCAGATCCTATGTAGGCAGTGATACCAAATACCGATATCGCAATGAATAACCATCCCATCAACACACGCTTAGGATTTGTAAAACACCACTGCCCTATTTTCGCCAACACAATTAATCCTTACGCTTACACAATACATATACATTATCGCCAATAACATACTCAGTTAAGTGAATATTAAAATCTACCTAATTATGCTTTCTTTCCATAAAAGGACAGCAAATATCCTGAAAAAATAAGTAACAAAGATTCGAAAATAGTAAGTATGCAAATAATTTTCGTAATATCCAACCAAAATTGACGAGGAAATATCTGTATCAATGCGTCAGAAGAAGGATTAAGTTTCCAAAAATCATTATCAAATAAAATCAGGTGAAATTGCTCAAAAGCTCTATCAAAACCTGTAAAAATTATTAATGCTAAAGACACTAAAATAGCTAACATTCCCACACCAGAGTAAATAAGTAAAGAACCCATATACGGAATCTTTTTTTCTTGTGACCAAAGAAAAATACTAGTGATGTAAGTAATAATTATTACAAATGTAATATTATGGGCTTGAAATAAGCGATCCATAATTCTTTTTACATCATACATATGTAGGATTTCTCTTTCCGAAAAAAGAGAGTATTCCACACCATCTTTTTGAAGTTTAACGTCCAACAATTCACTACTTCGTGCATTTTGAAAATAATCAATTATTGAAGTCCCGACTATGTTTAACTGCTGTTTATCTAATCCAGAATTTTTCTCAATTCCGTAACGTTCAAAAGCAAATTCATAGACAGAATAATTCGTAGACAAAACACGCAGATTCGTTAGTAATAAAAACAAAGGTAACGAGATACAAAATAATATTAATGTTACAGAACGCGTTATTCTCACTCTTTAGTATACTTTCCACATGGTAACTAATCCGAATAATAAAATATCAGACCAATTTTTAGATTTAACTCACGTTGCTGAATTATTTCAGTTAGAACCTAACGAACTACAAGTTCTTAATCTAAAGTACACTAATTTCGATACCAGAAGGAAATTACTAATCCTAAAAAGTGAAATTGAAGAAAGTGTACCTTTGTTACTAAGTAGGTATACAGAAAATTTAGAAATCAGCGTAATAAGTAAAGGTAGAATATCAACTTTTAATCTTATTGATGCACCAACAAATTGTGATGCTTGGCTCATTCCAAGTTTACCTATTACTTCTGATTCAAGACCTATAACTACATTGCGTGCAATTATTGAAAAACTATTTAGTCCAGAAGGATGTCCCTGGGATCAAGAACAAACACCGAAGAGCTTAATACCTTTTCTTCTAGAAGAAACCTACGAATTAATTGATGCGATTGAAGCTGGAAATAGTAATGAATGCCTTGAGGAACTGGGAGATCTTCTAGCACATATTTTCATGCAAACCTCCCTCGCACAAATAGCTGATGAATTCACATTAGAAGATGTGATAGAGCACGTATCAAAAAAATTCATACGCCGACATCCACATGTTTTTGGCGTTTCAAAAGATCAATCTCCGGATGAAATTGAACAACAATGGCAAATAATTAAAACACAAGAACGTAAAGAAAAGGATACACCTGAATCAAAAAGTGCTATAGATTCAGTCCCACGTAGTGCCCCTGCGCTATCAAGGACACAACAATTATTGTCGAGATCAGAAAAAATGGGACTACCTAAAGCACAAATTTCTACCGAACAACAAATTAAATCTATACAAGAATCTCTTAATCAAGAAGATTACACGCAAGCAATAGAACTATTACTTTGGACAACGATCTTGTTGGCTAATGAGAAGAAATTAAATGCTGAGCTAATCCTACGTAACAGCTCTAACAAATATGTAGAACAATTCAAAAATTTGGAATCAAGAGCGCAATCTGAAAAAAAAGAAATTAGTGAATTATCATCCTTAGAACATCAGAAAATTTGGGATAATTTGGTATAGTTATGTAGTATTACGCAAAACATATCTAAAAATTGGAGAAATATTATGACGACGCCGAGTTCAGTAATTACAAGAAAAGAAAATTCTGAGAGTAATAATGGAAACTCCGTTGTTACCCTAGAACGATATCGTAGTGGAATGACTAATTTTGACGAATGGATGAATTCGATTGAAAAAAATGCCCACTTGTTTCAACGCCATTATGACGAGTTCAATCTTCAAACCAAAGATATAGAGACATTCAAAAACTATATTCAATCTGATGGTATTCATGCACTTATTATAGGAGAAGATTGGTGTCCTGATGTTTGGAGAGGGTTACCTGTGGCTTGTGCTTTAGCTGAACAAACTGGAATGGAATTAAGGCTTTTTGAAAGAGACAAGAACTCTGACATAATGTCAGAGTTCTTAAAAGACGGAGAGTTCGAATCTATACCTGTAATCGTTTTTTATAATGAATCGCATGAATATTTAGGTCATTGGATTGAGCGATCAGATTTAGCAAACTCAGAAATGAGCTCTCTAGTAGAAATTTTGCATGGCAAAGAGCGAGGAACTCCTGAATGGGATGAAGCACGAGAACTCTACCTTAACAGACAATGGGAAGTAGCTGAGGGCTGGAGACAATCACAAATAGCTGAGTTGATTGATTTACTGGATAACGCATTGAGTTAGAAATAACATATTGGCAAGAGATATATTTTAGGTCTTATCTCTAGAGGATGAAGTCATAAATGAGGACATCGAGGAGTTCTCTCTAGAGGATGAAGTCATAAATGAGGACATCGAGGAGTTCTCTCTAGAGGATGAAGTCATAAATGAGGACATCGAGAGATCTCCCCAAAAACTTTCTTTTGATGAAATTGAAGAAGTAAATTTCGAGATTGATAACAAAGATCCTGAAAAAAATATCCTCGATGTCCTCATTTATGACTTCATCCTCTAGAGAGAACTCCTCGATGTCCTCATTTATGACTTCATCCTCTGAAGATGTTAGTGAATATCTCACTTGAGAATCAAACTCATCGAACTCGATCTCATCAACGTCATCAAAGAAAAGAGTAGGTTCAGATGATTCGATTAATTCATGTGCATCCATCTCAGCTAATAATGTACTTCCCAATGAATTCAAGTCATTAGATTGAAAAACTTGAGAATTATTTTGTATTTCTTCCAATTGAGAAAAAAGGACTTCACGTTCAAGTAATTTCAGATAAGAATCTTGTAAAGTTTCTCGTGGTCTAAGAGTTATATAAATAGGGAATGTAACAAAAGGTAAAATTATCGCTATCAAAATCGCAATAATTTGTGATACAGGGTCATGAGTACGCAAGCGGATATCCCTAGCAACCCATAAAATATATGTCGCCCACAACAGAAGAAAATAGCCAGCAACCACTGCACCAACTAGTCTCAGTGTGGTTTGCCAATCGCCCCCAGGCCAGCTTAGCAATATTTCCAAGTATTCACCTCCATGAGGATATAGGATTGCGAAGATCACTCGTTCCATGTTACCCCAGAAAAATAATAAATCGTAGAATTGATAGATATGAAAAATATGAACACTGAACTTAATGATAATCAACAACTTGCTGTCGAAACTCCGTCTGGGCCTCTTATTATCTTAGCAGGTCCAGGTTCAGGAAAAACTAGAGTTATCACTCATAGGATTGCATACCTTATAGAATCATTAAATATCGATCCCCATCGAATTTTAGCAGTAACTTTCACAAATAAAGCTGCACGGGAAATGCGAGAACGTATACATCAGTTACTCGGTGATAAAGCAATATCATTATCAATGGGAACGTTCCATTCGATATGTGCGCGGATATTAAGGGTAGATGGAAGTAAAATAGATCTGCCAACCAATTTTGTTATATATGATACAGCAGATCAATTAGCTTTAATTCGCCAGATTCAATCAAACTTAAACATAGATTCGAAAAAATTTCCACCTCGACAAATACTATCGACAATTTCCAGTGCTAAAAACAAAAGATTTACTGATTCCACATACCAAAAAAATGTTGAAAATTATTTCGAAGAAGTAGTTGGAAGAGTATTCAAAGAATACACAAAAGGTTTATCTCAAAGTGGCGCAGTAGATTTTGATGATTTATTAGGAAAAACTCTAGAACTTTTTGAGAATAGTGCACTAATACTTGAAAAGTACACAAGCCGTTATATCCATACGTTAATCGATGAATTCCAAGACACTAACGTTATTCAGTATCAAATCGCACAATTGATAGCATCTACTCACAAAAATATAACTGTCGTAGGTGATCCAGATCAATCAATCTACTCATGGCGTGCTGCGGATATTCGAAATATTGAATACTTACGAAGAGACTTCCCAACAGTACAAACAATCTTACTTGAACAAAATTATCGCAGTACTGAGCATATACTTAAAGCTGCTGATTCAGTAATTAACCAGCTACCGAATCGACCGAATAAATCTACATGGACTAATAATCCACAAGGAGAAAAAGTATACAGCTATACTGCTACAGACAGTGATACAGAAGGACAATTTATTGCTGATGAAATACGTCGCTTAACCCAAAATACAAGATACAATTATTCGGATTTTGCAGTTATGTACCGTATCAATGCACAATCACGTGCAATTGAAGATGCACTTATTCGAAAATCTATACCTTACAGGATTGTTGGTGGAACTCGATTTTATGATCGACTGGAAATTCGAGATGTCATTGCATACTTAAGAGTCATCTATAATCCATTCGATAGCTTTGCATTTCAAAGGATAGTAAATATTCCAAAAAGAAATATTGGTAAAAAATCACTGGAGCAAATCTTAAATTCTTCACTAGAGCTAGGAATATCACCAATTGATGTCTGTGCTGGTATTACTAATAATGACTCCCGTTTCCCAACTTTTACTAGTAGAAGAAAGGAAAACCTACAACAGTTAGTCCACCAAATCGAAATGCTCGAAGAATATTCAAAACAAAACACAATCATAGAACTTTTAGATAAATTATTATCCACCATCAACTACCGGGAACATCTAACAGAAACTGATACAGAACATGCTGAAGGACGTTGGGAAAATATCGAAGAACTTAGATCAGTTGCTACTCTCTATCAGGATGTATCACCAGATTCGACTTTATCGCAATTTTTAGAGGAAATTGCACTCGTTTCAGATGTCGATGGTCCTAATGATGAAACCCCAACTGTCACATTAACTAGTCTCCATTCGGCAAAAGGATTAGAGTTTCCTGTTGTTTTTATGCCTGGATTGGAGGAAGGATTACTTCCTTCAATTCGTTCTTTTGATGATCCAAAACAATTAGAAGAGGAGCGACGTGTCTTTTATGTAGGAATGACTCGTGCAGAACATATCCTTTATCTTACGAGATCGGCGAGTCGTTTTCTTTATGGGACATTCAGAAATAATCCTCCTTCAAGGTTCTTAAATGATATATCTGAAGAAAACCTTCAATACCCTTTTAGAGAAACTACCTTTACTACTGAAATAAAAGAACGTGGATTAAGAGGAGCTGCTCAAACTCGACAAACAGAAAAACAAGAAAATCTCAAATTACAAATAGCAAGCTATCAACCTGGAGACCAAGTTGTTCACAAAAAATTCGGAAATGGCACAGTCATAGAATGCACAGTACTTCAGGATGATCAGCAAATAATAGTTGCATTTGAAGGGCAAGGAATTAAGAAGTTAATGCTGTCATTTGCACCCTTAAGTCCTAGGTAGGATGTTTAAACTTCTATACTGTTAGTGCTCGCACTAATTCATCATCAATTACATCTATAAACAATTGCGTAATTTTTTCGATCTTTTCGTCGCCTGAGAAAGGCGCTATCCCAAATGCACCTTGAATATTTTTTAACGTAGCAACAGTCGAATCTTTAGTTAGTAGGATAGTTGTAGAACGATCAGAAGCTGCTCGGTCTAAAATATAAGGACTAGGGTTTCCGCCACCACTTAAAATTAAGCATTTCGCACCAGAAAGCATCGCTGCCAATGCAAGGTCAACACGACCATTACGAGTAACGATAGCTGAGTTGGCAAAGCGTTGGAAATAATCATCTGCTGGATCATGCGAAATTGCACCTGCCACAATATTCTCACAAATGGCATTTTGCCCTTCACTTGAATAAACGAGGACGTCTGCGTTACTTACACCAACCAAATCAATTACACGTGGAGAAGCTAAGCACCTGTCTTCCATCAATACTCCAACACTAGATTCACTAGCACGATTTAAGAAGATAATACTTTCATCAGGGGCGATTTTTTCAGTTCCCATTGCTTGTACATATACTATTCGTGCTTCAAATTGACGATGAATTACATCAATTTCAGTATCATGCGGAAGTTCAATAATTTGAATTAAGCCTTCAGTAGGTGGCACAGAAATTTGATCTAAAGTTAGAGGGGCATTCTCTCTACTGAACCCTAGATCCTTAAATAATTGAAAATCATCGTTAGCACGATCATCACTGCCAAATCGATCTAAGGAGATAGCATAGCCTTTATCAATTAAATATTTTGTAAGCCCAACCGCAATTGTTGTTGCACCGACACCTAAACCACCGCCTATGACAAAAATTCTTCCCATATAAACCTCTATCAAACCTTAGGATAATAGCAGGCATATTCATCACGCACCAAAACTTTAGGTTGATGTAATGGACAATTAATAAAAAATATTGTCATTTTTTTTAAAAAAACATGTATTGTTTCTTTTCCTCTTGTATTTTGTTGAGACTTAATCTATACATCGATTAACAATTCATTGGCAAAAACAGCATGGAGTAACCAATATAATGATCACACCAGAAGTAGGTATAGCAAAAATTTTAAAATCTGAAGGCGTTGAATTTGTTTCAACTTTCCCCACAAATGCAGTCAATAATGCACTGGGAAAAGAAAATATGCGCTTAGTCATGATGCGTGACGATCGCTATGCACCTGCAGTTGCAGATGCATATTCAAGGCTTAACAATGGAAATAAAATTGGTGTAGCAACAGTAATGGGAGGCGTAAATTCAGCAGGACTTCAGATAGCATATGGAGCAATGGCCCAGGCTTATGAAGATGGATCCCCCATGCTATTGCTTGCCGATGGAGTGCCAACTGGACAAACTCAAAATTCACCTTTTGACCCAGTAGCAGCTTTTAAACATGTTACAAAATGGTCAGCGAGGATCGATACCCCGGAATCAACTCCACAATTTCTACGAAGAGCATTTACATTATTACGAACTGGCAGACCTGGGCCTGTATTTCTTGCTATTCCAAGAGGATTAGGAGAATACGATGAAAATACAAACCCATATATTCCTGTTAAAGGATGGAGATCTGGACCTGATCCTTCAGATGTCTCTCAAGCAGCACAGATCCTACGTGATGCAGGTAGACCATTAATTTTTGCTGGAGAAGGCATACTCTACGGGAATGCGACTGATGAACTTTTAGAATTAGCAGAACTAATGGAAACTCCAGTTATTACTACAAATAAAGCTAAAGGTGCATTTCCTGAAACGCACGACCTATCCATAGGAGTAAGAGGAGGACCTGCAACAAAATTCCTTAATGAAAGTGATACTATCTTTGCAATTGGAGCTAGTCTTTCCCCAGGAAGATTTAGCCATGGCATTCCCAATGCATCTCAGAAAAAAATTGTTCAAATTATAATTGACGAATGGGATATCAATAAAATGAGTCCTACTGATTATGCCATCATTGGTGACGTCCAACTTTCTTTACGTGCATTAATAAATGAACTTAAGAAAAATTCTATACATAATCACAATAAAAATTTACTCCAAGAAGTTGAAAATTCTAAAAATGAGTTTACAAATGAATATAATGAATACTTGAACTCAACGGACAAACCAATTAATCCATACCGTGTATATTCTGGTCTCCAAAACACACTAGACCCATACAACTCATTCCTCACACATGAATCAGGCAATACAAGAGACCAATTATCTACCGCATATAAAACGACGATCCCGAGAGGATTCTTAGGCTGGGGGAATGTTTCAACTTTGGGTTTTAGCTTCGGTGGAGTTATCGCTGCAAAATTATCTTTCCCCAACCGACAATGTGTAGCAGTAAGCGGTGATGCAGGTATCGGTTATATGCTAGGAAATTTAGAAGTAGCCACCAGATATCAGCTTGGAATCACCATAGTACATATAGCGAATGGAGGATTCGCAGGGTATGGTCCAGGCTTTTGGGGAGATGGGCATGATCCTTATACGCACGAAGTTACCGGATACAATGAATTAAATATGTCAAAAATTGCTGCTGAACTTGGTTACTTATCATTACGTATTGATGATCCCGATGAAATAGAAAACGCACTAGAAGAAGCGCTAGCAGCTAATGAAAAAGGACAACCAGCATATCTAGAATTTATATGCAGCCAATTCCCTGTATATGGTGGTTGGGTACCTGCAAGCTAGAAAGATGGTGCCGAGACCCAGGATTGAACTGGGGACACCACGATTTTCAGTCGTGTGCTCTACCAACTGAGCTATCTCGGCATTGACTCTATAGGCTACATATAGTTTTGTATGTTGCAACTAAATTGCACCATAGAGATAGTCTATCTTCTCAAGAACGCTCTCTCAATATCAAATTGCTGGCAGTACAACATAGTAGGGCGACCATGAGGACAGGTTTGCGGGTTATTAGTTTTTTCAAGAGCTTCGATAACCACACGCTGTTGTTTTTCAGTAAGAATATCGCCAGCCATAACTGCAGAGCGACAAGCCAGAGATGCGGCAACACGATCAGGGTAACTTTGACCTTCCTCAGACTCCATGGATGCTATATATTCACGAAAAAGAAGATCTGCATCTAACGGTTGCTTCTTACGTAAGGCATCCGTACTAAGAATAGCTGGAATACCTCGAAGTAAAATTGCATTACCATCCGTTTTTCCCAAAATCCATCCGACTTGATGTAATTCATCAAAAATTTGCTCTACAAAAGCTAGTTCTGAAGCACTCATTTCAAGAACAATAGTTTGAAGTAATGGTTGGGTAACATCACCATTAATTTGATTACGATTTCGCAAAATTTTCTCGTACTGCACTCTTTCATGTGCTGCATGCTGATCTATCAAATACAACCCTTCAGGACCTTCAGCAATAATATATGTCAGAGCAAATTGCCCTATAGGTTTCAAGATAGGAACTAAATCACTAAATTCAAAAGTAAAATTTGTATTAAAATCGTGAGGAGTATCAGAAACATTATTATTAACATCGAAATAATGCTTAACTTCATCAGTTATTCCAGATCTAATTAGTGAAGATTTAGCACTCAAAAGAATTTTCTGTCTAGCAGTTTTTGTTATGTCAAATTCACGTGAAAAACCTTCTTGCCGATTTTCTAGACTCCTTTTATCCATGAGGCCTTTAGATACCGCAATACGAACAGCTTTAAATACTGACCTATCGTCTAAAAATCGTACTGATTCTTTTCTGGGATGCGCATTGACATCGACATGTTCGTCAGGCAGCTGTAGCAATAGAACGGATACAGGATGTCGATTGCGAGGAATCAAACCGGAATATGATTGTTCAATAGCAACATTAAGACTACGAGATTTGATAGCCCGATTTTGAACAAATAGATGCATAAAATTTCGGTTAGAACGATGTAAGGAAGGTGGTCCAATAAACCCTCGAATTGTCATCTCACTTCCAAGGTCTTCATCATATTTAAAAGGAATTAATGTCTCTGCAACTTCATTCCCATGAACCGTGGCGATAGCTTCTTGCAAGACTCCATTACCACTAGATTTAAGCAGTATTTTATTTCCATCCATGAGGACAAAACGTATAGAGGGATAACCAATAATATATTCTTCGACTAAACGAACTACTGCACGTTTCTCGGACAAAGGCTTGCCAATAAATTTTCTACGTGCTGGTAACATTGCAAAAAGATCATTTACTTCTACAGAAGTTCCTTTTGCAGCTGCATAAGGTAAAATTTCACCATGTGTTCCAGAGTTAAATTGCATAAATGATGCATTGAGATCAGATGCTGTTCTTGTAATCAAATCAACATTACCAGCAGCAACAATCGAAGCCAAAGCTTCACCGCGAAATCCTAAAGTACGAACAGAATAGAGATCATCAATTGTTTTTAATTTTGATGTAGCGTGTCTAATAAAAGCATTATTTATTTGATCAGAGGGTATCCCATGTCCATTATCGCGCACACGAATGGAAGAAATTCCTCCTTCATCAATAGAAATATCAACTCGAGTGGCTCCGGCATCTATTGAATTCTCAACCAACTCTTTTACTACGCTTGCAGGTCTTTCAATTACTTCACCTGCGGCTATACGTGCAGCAATATCTTCAGGAAGTATCTCAATGCGAGCAATTGTATTTTTTATCATATGCCCCTACAAATTCAATCATTCTGCGATGATTCTAAAGAACTATTGACCATTAATTGCAATTCATAAAGTTCTTGAAGTGCTTCCAGTGGAGAAAGATGGTCTAAGTCTAGTTTTGCAATTTTCCCAGCCAAGTTAAATATCTCTGATTTTTGATCTAGTTCATCACTAAAGGAATTAATTATTTCTGAAGTTTGAATTTCCAAATCATTACTCGATTCAAAAATCTTTACTAGTTCTGCAGCTCTTAGTACTGCAGTGGGAGGAAGTCCTGCAAGTTTTGCGACATGAATGCCATATGATCGATCTGAAGAGCCTTCAATAATTTGATGCAAAAAAACATATCCTTCAGAAGTTTCTTTTACCGAAACAGAACAATTCTTAATGCGATCAAAGGAAGAAACAATTTCAGTTAGCTCTCGATAATGAGTCGCAAATAAAGTAAGTGGAGTACCTAGTAAAGAATTATACAAATGCTCTATAGTTGCTTGAGCAATTGCTAAACCATCATATGTCGAAGTTCCTCGGCCAACCTCATCCAACAGAACTAATGAATCTTCCGTAGCTTTGTTCAAGATAACCGCCGTCTCAAGCATTTCAACCATAAAAGTCGATTGTCCAGCTGCTAAATTATCCTGTGCGCCAACACGTGAAAAAATCCTATCACGTAGTGGAATAGTGGCTTTATTGGCAGGAACAAAACTACCACACTGAGCTAAAAGAAAAATCAAAGCAACTTGCCGCAGATAAGTTGATTTTCCACCCATATTTGGTCCGGTAAGTAGAATAATATCAGCATTGGAACCTAATGAAATATCATTCGGTATAAAGCCACCCAGTTCTAATGATTGTTCTAAAACTGGATGTCGACCTTCAATTATATCGAGCGAACCAGTTTTCGTATAAAGTGGTCTTACATACTCATAATCAACAGCTATCTGAGCTAATGATGTACTAACATCAAGAATTGCTATTGTTTTAGAGGCGGCTAACAACAATTCACTCGCTGCAGTGACTACAGAACCAATTTTTTCTAGGACACTTTGCTCAACAGCCAACAAATTTTCAGCGCTACTTAATATCTCTTTCTCAAGAGAATCAAGAGGTGCATAACCAAATCGTTGCGATGATACTAAAGTTTGTCGTGGCACATATTCTTGGGGAGCATCTTGTGATTGAGCCTTAGATAGTTCTATATAATAACCATGCACGCGATGATATCCAATTTTAAGTGACTGTAGGCCTGTACGTTGTCGCTCGAGTAATTCGAGATCACTTAATTTCTCGCGCGCGGAACTTGCTATCAATCTTAAATCATCAACTTCTTTGCTATAACCTGATCGAATTGTTCCACCATCTGATAGATCAACTGGAGGATCATCATTAATACCTGCTCGCAAAATCGACAGCAGATCTGTAACTCTAGATAGATTATCGTGACTTATATCAGATAGCTCTTGATTAGTAACAGATAATATTTCATCAATAGAAACAATTTTCTCTAAACCAAATCGTAACTTTACAAAATCTCTTGCATTATAGGGGCCACCTCTAATTCGTGCAGTTAACCTTTCCATATCAGGAATATCAATAAGATAATGCCGCAAAAGATCTCTTATCTTCGTAGATTCTGTAAAGGTTTGTATTTGATTTAAACGTCTTTCAAGAGCTTCTACATCTAATAAAGGTCTTCCCAAACGTTGCACAAGCAGTCTTTTACCCATGGCAGTTAAGGTCTTATCAATAGAATTGAGTAATGAACCACTCCGCCGATCTGACCCTGAGGAAGAAAAAATTTCTAAATTTTTCTGAGTTTGTGCATCAATTACCATAAATTGAGATGAACCAATAAACACAGGATATCGGAGATTTGCCATCGCACTTTCCCATGTTTCTTCCAAATAACTAACTAAAGATCCAACAGCACCAAGGGCAGGGTCCATGTAAATATCATTAAAATTTTGTTCAATAGAATCTTTGAATAGTTTTCTTAATTTCTGTTTAGCTTTTGAACTAACAAAAAATTCAGAAGGACGAACTGTCAAATAAATGTCCTTAAGGATTTGTTCAGATGGTAAAACAGTTTTTGGAGGAACAATTAATTCACTAGGTCGCAATCTAGAAAGTTCGTTGAGTAAACCTTCATCAGTGAGGATTTGCATTTCAATCTCCCCGGTTGTCACATCACAGGCAGCAAATCCCCATAATGTTGTTTGTGAAGAGCTATTAACAACAGGGACACTCGAACATAGCCAATTATGAAAACCAGCAGTAAATAAACTGTCACTGTCGATAGTACCTGGAGTGACGACTCGAACAATACGTCGCTCAACCAAACCTTTGCCAGGTTCACTTACTTGCTCAGCGATAGCAACTTTATGTCCCGCATTAAGCAATCGATCTAAATATCGATCTAATTGATGATAAGGAATACCAGCCAATGGAATTCGACCTTCTGATTTACCCATAGGTCGAGATGTTAGAGCCAGACCAAGTTCTGCTGAAATTACCTTAGCATCATCATCAAATGTTTCATAAAAATCACCCATTCTGAAAAATAAGATAGCGTTTGGGTTTTTGTTCTTAAGTTTTAGATATTGACGACGTGCAGGAGTAAGATCATCAGACACGGATGGAGGTATTATTTCCTGCCGGTGTGTGGATTCAGAAATAGAATTAACTGTTGCCAAATTTTTTGCCAAAAAAATCACCTTTTGGGGAGAAGATTTTGGAGAGGTAGACAAACAGTGTACGATGAGACAGGATAACACCTCAAGAATTAATTTTCTCAATCGTTGCACTCTAGAGAACAATTGGGAAAATGTTTTATTCAGGTTATTGCCGGGATGGCGGAATAGGCAGACGCAGCAGACTTAAAATCTGCCGAGATATAATCTCGTGAGGGTTCGAGTCCCTCTCCCGGCACCAAATACAGTTAATTCTATTTTTCCCATCATTGACCACTATGCTAGTTACTTCAGAACCAGTACACTACCGCCATTACGGTATCAATTCGAAAGCATAATTTTATGGTTCAACAACCTGATGCAATACCTACAGAAGAAACTCAAACGAATGATCTCAGTTGGATGGATAAAACTCTGGGTTGGGGAACACGTGCGCGACCTGAATTGAATGGAGGTGGACTAACTATTGATGCAATTAATATTGGCGTATATGCAGACATCCCAGACCGCATTCATTATAGAAACCGTCGACCACGGGGTGCATGGCCTGTAGATGTAGGGAATATTGGAGGTTACTATCTTCAAGATAAATATGAACAATGGGCAGATGTAGCCGGTTTACTTTATGAAGAAACAATTAGTAGACGTTGGTCAACTGCCACTGAAATACCTTGGGAATCAATAAATGAAATCCCGGAAGATATAGAACTAGCTATATGCCAAGTCGCTACAGAATTATGTCAACAAGCATCTGTAGAATCTGAGGTAATTTCTGGATGGTTACAAAATTTAAGCCCAGGTTACCATGAAGTTAAGATCTATCTTTCTACCGCCATTTTCGATTCAGCGCGTATGTTTGATGGCTACAGAAAACGAGCAATGGTGAATGGCGGAGGGATGCTTTTTGAAAGTCCAGGGAAGCTAAACCGGCTCATCTATGAATCTTACGCAGGTTGGTCAGAGACAGTACTAGCTCAGTATATCATGCGAGGATCTTTCCAAAAAAACATCCTACGATATCTATCAGTCTATGGACCGACAGAGGCTGACAGAATACTTGCATGGAGGATACTATCAGATCGAACACGCTCTATAGCATATGCAGTAGATCATATCCGATTTGCTATCAGCCAAGTGCCAGCACTTCGAGAAACTCTGGGAGAATGGCTAACACGAGTGGAACTAGTACAACTTGATGAAACAAGAGATCATGTTCTTTGGGAAGCTTTAGCAGTCATATTTGGTAGAGGAGTTCGCAATATTGATTCAGGAATGTCAATCGTAGAAAAATTAAAAAAAGATTGGATCCATGATTATCTGCAATACTTAAAAACGGCAGGCATCGATAGGACTAATAAAATACCAAACCCAATGCAGGAATTAATTGCAGAAGATGTTGGAGCTTCAGAATAATATATGCCGTTATTTGCTTATCGCTGTGAAATTTGTAATGAACAATTTGAAAAATTGGTTCGCGGGTCACAATCACCAGAACCAGAGGAATGTATTGCATGTTCAAGTCCCAAAATCCGAAAGATCCCTACCTCTTTTTCTCTTTCAAGAAATGAAATAGATGCATTAAGATCTTTAGATCCTATGTACAAACGCATGGTAGAAGACAGAATGGCACAAACACCGGAAGCGGAACCAATGAGACATCTCGCAAAAATGACTCCGTTTGATGTTGCTGAAGATCCTGGAAAACCGATAGATTTTTAACTTTTAGGAGGACATGATGGCAAGTAATTTAGAAAGGTTTCCTTCCGTTGAATGGTTTCAGAAATTAGCAGACATAACTGTAGAAGATGAAAATTATCGACGTTATGGACGCTTGAATGCCTTGATTGCCTTCAAATATGGTAAGACTAATATTAGTTGTAATTTTGATGTCCTAGATATCAACAATATTCATCAAATTAATGATGATGAACTTCGTGATGTCGATGTTGTAGTAGAAATGCCTACTAATATTTGGGATGAAATGCTAGAAAATATTTCTGAGAATGGACATGCAACAGGTGAATGGACACTTAATACTCTTGATTTGAGATTGGAAGAGGAAATCCATAAAAACTTAATGGAAGATGGTTTTAAGGCTGACTTATTTTTCCGTTACAACCCCAGCCTACAAGTATTTATCGATAATGCATCAAAACTTATCTAGATAGTCCTAAAACAGGTAGCCATAAAATATTCAGATGCTCGATAGAATTAAAGTTGTAGAACTCGCAAATGATATTTCAGGTGCATTCGCCGGAAAATTATTTGCAACATATGGTGCAGAAGTAATACTTGTCGAAACATCTTTTGGAGACAATATTCGAAATATATCCGATGCAAATTCATATGATCCAAATACAAACATACTTGGTGCTTACTTGCATAGTGGTAAAAAATCAATTTCTATTAATCTAGAATTAAAGGTCGATCGAGAATTATTAGAACAGATAATTCTCGATTCTGATGTACTAATTGAATCATATGCCCCGGGGCAATTATCATCATACGGAATCGATCCCTCAGAATTGATAAATAAAAAAAAACAGATAGTCACTTGTTCAATCACTCCATATGGACAATATGGTAGACATGCACTCTGGAGTGCAACATCTCTGACTGCCGCCGCTTCTGGTGGAGAAATGAGTTTGTGCGGAGAACCTGATCAGGAACCGCTTAAACCTGTAGGACATCAGGCTTATTACCAAGGTGGTTTACATGCCTTTGCTGCTATCTCAATGGCATTAGTCGCAGCAAAAAGAAGTGGACTTGGTGATTACATTGATCTCTCGCTCCAAGAAGTTCAAAATGCCACATTAGAAGGTGCAGGGCCAGCAGCATTAGTTAGAGACAGTGATGCTACAAGAACAGGCAATTCACCGCGAGCTACCTGGGGAATACATCCAACTAAAGATGGCTTCATAGGTCTAGCAGGTATGCCTCGACAAGGCTTTTCGATTTATGACTGTATAGGTAAATCAGAATTCAAAGAAGATCCATTCTTTGAAAATGCTTGGGAGCCTAATACAAATGATGTGCTATTCGAAATTATAAGAGAATGGACAAGCATCCGCAGCTCAAATGAAATTTTTGAAACTGCCCAAAAACATCGAACACCTTTCACAAAAATCATGTCACCCAACGAGTTAATTAACTCAAACAATCTAAAAGAAATTAATTTCTGGCATGAAGTGGAACATCCTACACTGGGCAAACATCTTCTACCTGCAGGTCCAATTATTTTTGATGGGAATAGAGGATTCCAAAAGCGTGCACCTTTAGTCAATGAAGATTCCGAAAGTATTCGTAATATATTTTCTTCAACAGTTAATTCTATAGAAATTGACAAGAAAGATGACATTCATTCTCCGGATATGCCTCTAGAAGGTATGAGAGTAATCGATGTTACTCAAATTTGGGCTGGTCCATATGCTTGTCGTTATCTTGGAGATATGGGCGCAGACGTAATAAAAATAGAAGGACCTGACTTTCCTGACTCTGTACGTGGAGTGGGAGGAAGTTTAAGTGATAATGAAATTAATCAAAGTGCATACTTTAATGAATATAATCGCAATAAACGAAGTCTAGTTATTGACTTAAAATCAACAATAGGTAAAGAGGCTATTCTAAAACTTCTTTCATCAGCTGATATATTTGTAGAAAATTGGAGCTCAGGAGTAGCAGTCAGACTTGGATTAGATTATGAAAAAGTTAAAGCAATAAATCCTTCTATAATATATGTATCGATGCCTGGCTTTGGACATGAAGGATCTGATGCAAATCGTGTAGGATACGGACCAGGCATCGAACAAATGGGAGGTTTGGTTTGGTTGCAAGGCTACGATTCCAAAGAACCTCATAAAAGTGGAATCTCTTATGGTGACCCCATAGCTGGAACAACTGCAGCAGCCGCTATCGCAATTGCACTTCATCGGAAAGAATCTCTAGACCAAGGTTGCCACATCGTTATACCGCAAAGAGATGGCATTATTGGATTAATAGGTGAATATATTGTTGCAGAATCAATCGGTAACCCCCTGCCACATCGTGAAGGAAATAATAACTATCAAGATGTGCCATCAGGAGTCTATCAAACACAAGATAGCATCCCGCGCTATCAAACGGACTCAGACGGCTCTATCTTAAATGAAATTGTAGATACTTATATAGCCTTTGAAATTAATGATGACACAAAATGGATTTCGTTTTGTTCTTTGATTGAAGACAAAAATCTTCTAACACCAGAATTTACATCAAAAGCTGCTCGAGTAAGTAATAAAGAAAAAATTGAAAAAATAATTAAACCTTGGATTAGGGAAAAACATGCTGAAGAACTTGCAGAGCAATTACAATCACTAGGGATCGCTGCTTCACCAGTCCTGTCACCATTGCAGCTAAAATATGACAAACATTTAAAAGACCGCTTAGCTTTCATGACATATAAACATATTGAGACTGGAGAACAGATAACTACAAGACCTGTATGGCGATACAAAAGAAGACCTGTTCAGAACATTCAACCTGCGCCACGCTTCGGAGAGCATACTGAAGAAATACTAAATCAACTAGTTGGTTCAACCAAAAAAGATATCGAAAAATGGTCTTCAGCAGGCATAATAAAAACTATCAAATAGATAATTACTCTTCTTTTTGCAAATTATTTTTTTTATGTAACTCATAGTTTTCAACCGCACGTTGAACCATTGGTCTTCGACGCATGTCTGGCTTCTGCAATGCAAAATCAGGATCTTTCTCAGCTTGACTACTTAATAAATGAAGTAAGTGAGCATCATTAATATGTTCTGTGAATCCTTGATTATCCTGAGCACGATTTACTGCTAGTTTAATAAGACGAAGTTGAAATTCATCGTTTTCCGCAACACGATGTGCATAAGACATAGCCTCTTTTTCTAAGATTTCCTGAGGGTAAACCCTATTAACTAGGCCAAGTTCATGAGCTTCTTTACCATCAATAAATCGACTTTCAAAGAAAATTTCCTTTACTTTTCGGGGATGGATATCCCACGGAGGTGAAAAATATTGAAAGTTAGTCCCTAAGAACATAGCATCATCAGCAGCAAAAATTAGATCCATCGCAGATGCAATCATCCAGCCACCAAATATGCAGTACCCATGTACTATAGCCATAGTTGGTTTGGGAATATTCCTCCAACGCAATGTATTAGTGACATTCTGAGCTGTAGATCTTTTATATATACCTCTCATCCCTTCTTCATAGGGACGGTTTTCTTGATCTGCAATGTTTTCAGGAGTACCTAAATCATGACCTGCTGAAAAAGAATGCCCTTCACCAGAAAGAACTATCATTCGAATTTTTCTATTATCAACAGCTAAGTCAAAAGCTTCATCCATTTCTTCAAGAAGTTTTCTACTCTGAGCATTGCGATAATTTGGGCGATCAAGAATTATACGAGCAACGTGATCTTCCTCGACATATCGAATTTGTTCAAAATCTTTCATTTCGGTGGTCCTTCCCCTGAAATATTTTCTGCGACTAACTTTTCATATTCATCACGATCCATTCCTAAAAGCTCTGAAAAAACTTCGAACGAGTGCTCTCCTTGTAAAGGAGATGGACGTTCTACTGATATTTTGTCTTGGGAAAAATGAAAGGGGGCTCCAATTTGAGCTTTTTTTCCTACTTCTGGATGATCTAACTCGACAATAACACCACGTGAACGTAGAACGTGATCGTTTAATAATTCTTTTGCATTTAAGACAGGGGCTGCTATCACACCTTTTGAACTTAAAAAGTCCGAAAGTAAATCTCGATCTTGTCCTCGAGTCCATAAAGAAATTTCTTGATTAAGTTCATCCTCGTTTTCCTTACGTAAAACATTATTGCTAAATTTCGAATTGCTCGCCCATGACATACCTGAGATTTCACACAGTGCCAGCCATTGCGTATCATTTTCAGCAGCAATAGCAATCCACTTTTTATTCCCTTCAACACCATCGGCACAAGGAAATATTCCGTGTGGAGCATAAATTTTATGACGATTTCCTATCGCATTAGGGACTTGCTTTGTATAGGTGTACTCTAATGCAGCTTCACCAATATTAGCCAAATTAGCTTCCTGCATAGATAAATCAACAAACTGACCCTTACCAGTACGATTACGATAGTGTAATGCAGTCAAAAGGCCAGAAAATCCATAAAGACCTGCAACTGCATCTGGATACATAACACCTGAATTAATAGGCACACCATCTCCATAACCTAATAAAGCAGACATACCGGAAGTAGGTTCTACTGTTCCTCCAATCCCTGGAACATTACACCATGGTCCATCATGGCCATATGCAGAAAGACTAGCCAAAATAATATCAGGTTTAATCTCACATAATTCTTCATATGAAAAACCTAAGTTACCCATTACACGAGGAGAGAAATTTTCAGCAACAAAATCTGCGTGCTTAATTAAAGATTTAAAAATATCCACGCCTTCATCACGCGATAAATCTAATGTAAAGGATCTTTTCCCAAGATTAACAGCATTAAAATTTGAATTGATATTCCAGACATGCCTTGCAGTGGATATTTTATTCATAGATTCTGACATCGGAGCTGTGTACGTTCCTCTCCAAGAATCGGGACGTTTACGAACCTCTAGTTGTACGATGTCAGCTCCAGCCATCGCAAAAAGTTCTGTACAGTAACTGCCAGCCCATGCTTGAGTTAGAACAATTCCACGAATTCCTTTTAGAGGTCCTGACATTAGATTCCTCCATCGTGTGATTTAATGGCATTAGAAGAATGAAGAATCATATGCGTTAATTCTTCATTGTGTTGACCAATATCAGGTGCCTTATGAGCAAGTACCCACGGTGTTTCAGATAACTTAAATGGTGCACCAGGTCTTAATACCTGCAATGGATCATCTCGCAAAAGATTCCAAAAGCCTCGTTCTTGAAGATGAACATTCTCTACAAGTTCATCCATCTTCAACACTGGTCCTGCCACTACTCTCCGCAAGGCAAGTTCGTCAAATAATTCTTCGCGTGTCCACTCACTCATTGCATCTTGAACTCTACCCATCCATAAGTCTTTATGTGCCATTCGATACCACGTTTCATGTAAATCAAGATTTTCAGCTAAATCTTCCAAACCTAAAACCATCATCGCATCTCTAAAAAAATGTGCCCTACTTAGAGTAAGAGCAAAATGACCATCTTGAACTGGAACAGGTCCTGCGAGAAGATTTGTCTCATGCATGCTTTTTTGTTTAGTTATGTTGCCACTATATTCTGAGGAGAGTGCAGGTGGAGCAAAATTCGAAACCATAACCTCGAATTCAGAAATATCAATATATTGACCACTCCCAGACTCTTGTCTCGCACTAAATATTGCAGCGAGAGTAGCGCCGTACGCAAGAACACCTGCACAATATGCTGATTGATTACTGCTTGTAGAAAGAGGCCCTTTCTCTTCGAATCCATTAATGGATGCCCACCCTGAACGTGCTGCAATCGCTAAACTATTAGCAGGCGCAAAACTATATTCGTTTGCCTGACCATAAGGAGTTACAGAAAGTACTACCAAATCAGGGAAAGAATCATGCAGATCATTAAATCCCAACCCGTATTTTTCTAATTGACTTGGCACAGAGCTTTCAACAATGACGTCACATTTATCAATCAAATCTAAAAAAAGAACCCTCCCATCCGTACTTTCAATATCTAATTGTAGAGATTTTTTATTCGATAAAAGATGATCTGTAAGCAAATTAGAGCCTTCAGAATCGTTGGAGACTAAATGTCTAAGAGAATTTCCTTCTGGAGGTTCTATCACTACCACTTTTGCTCCGAAATCAGCAAATAGCCTAGTACACCAAGCGGCAGCAATAGAAGTTGAGAGATCAAGAATAACTAGATCATCGAGAGCTTTTACTGATTGGTTCATACTCATTCCCATTCATATTGTTCAATTAGTAAACCACACTTAAAATATTTCTGAAATCATACATTAATAAAACGTTGTAGAAGAACCATTATTAATTAGTAAAATAGTTTTTTTTGCTGGTAATTAGTGAGAGAGTGTAAATATGCAATACGAAGCTGTTATTGGCCTAGAGGTACACTGTCAATTAAAAACTAAGTCGAAGATGTTTTCAGATTGTCCACGTGACTATTTTGATGAACCACCTAATACTTTAATTGATCCAGTTACGTTAGGTTTACCTGGTACTTTACCAGTAATTAATAGAGAGGCCGTAGCACTTACTATACGTACAGGCTTAGCTTTAGGATGTACAATCCCAGAAAATGCAAAGTTCGATCGTAAAAATTATCCATATCCTGATCTGCCTAAAGGCTACCAGATCACACAATATGACATGCCTTTTTGTATCGACGGCCAACTTGATGTTGACACATCTAATGGAAAGCAATCAATACGAATTGAACGTATCCACCTTGAAGAAGATACTGGAAGACTTATCCATCGAAATGATGGCATAGAAGAGTACTCATTAATCGATTTTAATAGAGCTGGTGTCCCCTTAATGGAATTAGTGACACATCCAGATATTCGTTCAGCAGAAGCTGCTGCGAATTTTCTAAGATCACTACGACAAATTTTTCGCTATATCGAAGTATCTGATGCGGATATGGAAAAAGGATCTTTTCGTTGTGATGCTAATGTATCTTTAAAGCCAAGAGGAGAGTCGAAACTCGGCAATAAAGTAGAAGTAAAAAATATGAATTCTTTCCGCTCTGTACAAAGAGCGATTGAATACGAAATTAAAAGACAATCAAAACTTCTTGATGCTGGGGAACGTATTATTCAGGAAACAAGAGGATATGTAGATGCTCTTGGTGAAACAGTATCACAAAGGTCAAAAGAAGAAGCCAATGACTATCGCTATTTTCCTGAACCAGATTTACCTCCATTGAAAATTTCTCGTCATCAAGTTGAACAAATAAAATCAGATCTACCTGAGCTACCTATAGAAAAGCAGCAACGCTTTGAATCAACTTATGCAATCCCACCACTTCAATCAAAAGTGCTTACAGAAACAAAACAACGTGCTGAAGATTTTGAAGAAACTGTCAAACTTGTCAAAGAAAATCGCTTAGCGAAACTAGTAGCTAACTGGTTTATCGGAGATGTAGCTGGAAAAATTAATACAATGGGGCGGGCAGATGCTGAACTAGTCGATACAGGGATTACACCTGCACATATAGCATCCCTAGTTTTGTTGGTGGACAGCAAAAAAATCACTGCGAGTACGGCAAAAGACGTGTTGGAATTTGCATTCGAAACTGGCACAACTCCAGAGCAAATTATTGAAGAAAAGGGGTTGGGGCAAGTCACTGAGGGAGATGCTATCCAAGTCGTAATCGACAATATTATTGATGCAAATCCTAAAGCTGTAAGTGACTACAAACAAGGAAAAGATAGTGCGGTCAAATTTTTGGTTGGTCAGGTAATGCGTGAAACAAAAGGACGTGCAGACCCTAATACAACAAATAACTTGATATTAACTACACTGGATAAACTAAACTAATTATCTAATCTCTTGACTTCAGTAACACAACGAGAGTAAATCGATCATGAAGTATGTTGCTAGGAAGGTACATTGGACCGTCCAAGTCTAACGAAATGGTTGTATGTTGGTCTCAGTATCAAGCGCTGGTTGATACTGCTTTTACTTGGTGTTGCCATAATGGGACTAGGCCTTTCTTACCTACTACGTGCCTTCTACCTGACCTATACATTCCCTGATTGGACTTACTATGCAACACTACAATTCACACCCAGAGTATTACGTGGATTTCTATTTATTGGGCTAGCATCTATTATTACACTTTTTGCTGGATGGAAATTAAACCAATCTTTAGCACGTACGTTAATCGGATCAGGCACAAAACAAGATATCGTTGATTTAGTTTACCAACGTAGGACACTAGATCGCGGGCCAAAGATAGTCGCAATCGGTGGCGGGACAGGTCTATCTAATCTTTTAAGAGGATTAAAACAGTATACGGGTAATCTGACTGCAATTGTGACTGTAGCTGATGACGGAGGATCAAGCGGGAGGCTCCGAAGAGATCGTTTTATAATACCACCTGGAGATATAAGAAATTGTATTGCGGCTATGGCCGAGTCTGAGCCTTTAGTAACTGAATTGTTTCAACATCGATTCCCCGAAAGGAATGATGATGAAATGAGTGGACATTCATTTGGAAACTTATTTATCGCAGCCATGGCCGAAGTAACCGGATCGATGGAACTTGCGATAGCCGAGACATCAAGAGTACTGAATGTAAGAGGGGAAATAATTCCAGCTTCACTCGAAGATATAACCTTAAGTGCTAGATTTAATGATGGAACTATCATTGAAGGCGAATCCCAAATACCAAGTAAAGGGATCGCCCCTTCTTCTGTATACATTAATCCAAAAAATGTAACAGCCAATCCGAAAGCTGTGAGTGCTATCGCTAAGGCAGATCTAGTATTAATTGGCCCTGGGAGTCTTTTCACTTCGATATTACCTAATCTATTAGTAAACGATATTGGTAATGCTTTATTGAATACAAAGGCACATAAAATCTATATCAGTAATGTCGCAACTCAGCATGGAGAAACTAATAATTACAATGCATCAGATCATTACTGCACAATAAGGAAACATCTCGGTAGTGAATATTTTGCCAATGTAGTATTAGCCAACAGCAATTTGCCGGTTGATAGTTTTCCACATGAATGGCAATCACAGCCAGTAGTAGCTCCAGGAGATGCTGATTACGGGAATTCAAGATTAGTTTTGTTAGATATAGTCGACCATGAACGCCGTTATCGACATGATGGAGAATCTCTAGCTAGTGCTGTAATGCGCTTGTATTATGAGAGAGATATTCGAACAAGCGCAAACGTTGCATTAGCAAATCAATAAATTACTTGTATATGGCTCATTTGAATTATACGATTTTTCTATGGAATTAAAACACTTATTAAGTTTCGCACAAATACTTGTTTCCTGTCTGCTAATATTTTTAGTCCTAATTCAAGTTCGTGGAACTGGATTTGGTGCGGCTTTGGGTGGGCAAGATCAAACATTCAGAACCAAAAGAGGCATCCAAAGATCTTTACACCACTTAACGATCTTTGTCATTGTACTTTTCTTGGGAATTTCTGCTTGGACAGTAGCAGCTTCCTAAACACATACAGATTTGCTTGATATGATGCACTAGTGCGAATCGTATTTTTTGGATCACCAAACTTTGCTTTACCTTCATTATCAAAGTGTCTAAATCTTGATAATGCAGAGGTTGTAGCTATTGTTACTCAACCTGACCGACGACAGGGAAGGAAGAGTCAACTAGTACCTACACCTGTAAAATCAATGGCAATTAAATATGGAATCACTAATATTTTTCAACCATCCACTATCACGACAGACATAATAGAAAAACTTAGTCAATTAAAACCTGATATCGGAATAGTTGTCGCTTCAGGACATATTCTCCCTGAACAATTATTAGCAATTTTTCCTAATGATGTGCTTAATTTGCATGGTTCACTTTTACCAAAACATAGAGGTGCATCAGCGGTAGCAAATGCGATAATCATGGGGGACTCCGAAAGTGGTGCCACCATCATGAAAATTGTCAAGGAAGTTGATGCTGGTCCAATACTTGGCCAAATTCGAACACCAATTTTAATTACTGATACTACAAGTAGCCTCAGTGAAAAAATCGCAAATATTGGATCCGATCTTCTAATAGAAATTCTTCCGAAATGGATAAATGGAGAAATTCAACCAAAAAAACAAAATGATCAATTAGCTACTAATACAAAAAAACTTAAAAAATCAGATGGACGAATCAATTGGTATGATTCATCTAATAATATTGCACTAGCTGTCAGAGCGCTCAACCCCTGGCCACTGGCTAATACGATCTATAAGCAACAATTATTTGTAATTCACCAAGCTTGGTCAATCCCGGATTATTATTCAGAAGAAAAACCAGGTACAATTATCGAAATTATTCAAAATAATAACCAAAATTCAGCAATATTTTTAAAAAATACAATTGCGGTCGTCTGCGGCGAAGGCGCTTTAGGGTTGATCGAAATACAACGTTCAGGCAAAAAAATCCAATCAATAAAAGATTATCTCAACGGAGACAGATCATTCGTAGGATCAAATTTTGATTAACTTATCTAATCAGAACCTAATAGATGATAAGAAATATATTTTCGACTATAACTTCAGTGAGTTAGAAGAAAAGATTATAGAAAATGGATATGAGAAATTTCGTGCAACTCAAATAATTCATTGGATAATCAACAAAAATGTAACTAATTTTGATGAAATGCTTAATCTACCCAGACAATTTAGAGCATTTCTATCATCGCAATTCAAAATAACAGCATTAAACATTAATACTGAACAAAGCACCGATGATGCAGCAACAACAAAAATATTATTCGGATTAGAAGATGGTTCGAATATCGAAACAGTCCAAATGAAATATGATCCAGACTCTATCATAGACAATTCATCACACCGGACAACAATATGTATTTCGACACAGGCCGGATGTGCAATGCAATGCATTTTTTGTGCTACAGGATTACAGGGATTGAAACGTAACCTAAGCACATCTGAAATAATCGGACAAATACTATATTTTTCAAAAACAAGGAAGATAACCAATGTTGTTTTTATGGGAATGGGTGAGCCATTAGCAAATTATGAAAATACTATAAGAAGTATCAAATGGCTGATCTCCAAAAATGGTTTTAACTTAAGACAACGCGGAATTACAGTTTCGACAGTAGGGTTAGTAGATAAAATTGAACGACTCGCTCAAGAGAAACTACAGATCGGCCTGACAATATCTTTACATGCACCTAATAATGAATTAAGAAAAATATTAGTTCCCACTAATGTAAAAACGACTATAGACGAGCTAATCGATGCCGGCAAAAAATATCAAGAAATTACAAAGAGACGTGTTACTTTTGCTTACGCGTTACTAGAAGGTGTTAATGATCATGAAGAACATGCTATCGAACTAGCCTCAAAACTTGTCAATACAGCTACACATGTCAATTTAATACCTTACAATCCAATCGATACAGAAAAATTAAGACGACCGAGTATGAATAAAATTAATCTTTTTTCAAAAATCCTTAATGAAAAAGGTGTCAATACTACCATCCGTTATGAAAGAGGAACAGAGATAGCAGCCGCATGTGGTCAATTAAATACAAGTAGTTTTAACAACGTGAAAAAATAATCTAGTCGGCTTCTTCTTCAACTTCTGAATCATCCGTAGAAACTACGCCTTCTATATCTTCACCTTCTTGTATCTCTTCTGATTCTTCTTGTTCAACACGTGGTCGAGCAATTTGGGCCAAACCAACATCTGGAGCAGTAAGAATTGAAACTCCTTCAGGTGCCTGAATATCGCCTACTGTTAACGAAGATTCAAGTTCGCCTAGTGATTCCACAGAAACTTGAATCGATTCTGGCATTTCTGTAGGAAGTGCCTCTACGTGCAGTAATTCTAATGACTGGACAAGAATACCACCATATGTATGAACAGCAGGAGATTCACCAACTAACTGAACAGGAATATCAGCTTGAATTTTTCGAGTAAGATCAACCTGAAAAAAATCAATATGCTGTAAAGAACCATTAACTGGATCACGAGTGAAATCGCGAATAACAACAGAACGAGATTGAGCTTCTCCCTCAATTTGAATTTGAATCAATACATTACGTCCATGTGCATTTAACATCCCTCTTGCTTCTGGCCACAGAATTTGCACTGGAACTGAATCGATTCCACGGCCATATATATTGGCAGGAATAATTCCATTACCACGTAAAACACTTACCTTTTTACCTATCACGTCACGTGCAATTGCTGCATAAGTATCTGGCATTGAATGCTCCTGTAGGAAATGTATTTTAGTCAAAATCAAAAATGCAAACGACGTATAAGGATACACCAAGAAATCGTATACGGATATTCACTGTAATTTAATTTTAATCAGTTAAGATGTATTTTAAAAGTAGTTAGATTTTTTCTTAACTAAGAGTCTTTCTTCTAATATTACGACGAAATCCTCTTTTTCAATTATAATAGTTTCAAAGTATGATAGATCATCGATGGTGAAATACATGTCGGATAACCTAGAAAAAGAAATTGAGGAATTGCTTAAAAAAATTGATGATTTCCCCAGCTCTGAAAGTGCTACAAAAAAGCGTCTAAAACTATACTTAAGTTATCTAGGAATTGCTATATCAAAAAAACAGCAACTGGTGGCAAAGTATCTCGGCAAAATCTCACTAGCACAGTTAATGCTTGGATCATTCTTAATGATTTTTACTTCGTACTTTATTTTAGGTCGAATAAATCCATTATTAATGCGATGGGTCTTGTTTTCAGGAATTGTAGTATTCTTAACTAGTTTTACATTGATGTTCTTTGGCAACAGCAATTCATCCTCAAAAAATCAACAAATTTGGCGAGGTAAAAAAGTTAATTCTCCCCCTAGATATGAAAATTTTATGCACCGTATCTCAAAGTGGATACGAAAGCAAAGTTAACGAAGAATCTGAGAAAATAATGAATAAAAAAATTAAATATTTCATCACAATATTCAGTTTCTCTTTACTAACACTAATTCTTAGTTGTGGCGGAGATGATACTGAAAACGAAAAGACAGAAATTATACCCACTGTCACTGGTAATCAATCTACTGCTTCACTCAACTCACAATCATCTGCCTCTGCCACTCCTTTTCCAGCAGTACCAACTGCAGTCGTTTTAGAAAGGATAGGAGCCACACCAGAACCAACTAAAAATGCTGCAAGTGAAGTCGGTGAGATATACATTGTTGTGGCAGGTGATTCTTTATCCGTTATCGCACAAAAATATGACACCACAGTAGAAGCTATTCAATCACTTAATGATTTAAATAATACAAATATTTTTGTTGATCAAGAACTCCTTATTCCCTCTACAGATAGCTTGATTACAACACCTAGTCCTACCACAACTGCTGATTCATCAGAAAGCATTGAGAAATACTCAGTACAAGATGGAGATACAGGATATGCAATTGCACAAAAATTTGACATCACTATGGAAGAGCTTGCTTCAGCCAATGGATTCACGTTGGATGAGTTAGGAAATCTACAAATTGGACAAGAATTGCTGATCCCAAGTCAATAACAAGGTAATCTCCTATTCAGTAGTGTCAGCTTTTTTTGTTTTGATGGCACAATAAATATTACAGTTACTCAAATCAACTAGAGGGACGGAAGAAAAATGTCAATTCAAGAACAACTCGACTATCTCCAGCAATTAAAGGAACGTGCCGCACTTGGTGGCGGAATAGATAGAGTTGAAGCACAGCATGCGCGAGGAAAATTAACAGCACGCGAAAGGATTGATTTATTACTCGATCCTAATTCTTTTGAAGAACTGGATGCACTCGGAGCAGATATGAACGATGTCGCATCTAATGAGCGGTTATACGGAGATGCTGTCGTTACAGGATGGGGACGCATCGATGGAAGGGCAGTCTGTGTTTTTGCTCAAGATTTCACTGTTTTTGGAGGTTCCTTAGGTGAAGTGGTGAGCGAAAAAATTGCAAAAGCTATGGATTTAGCTACAAAAACTGGCGTCCCTATGATTGGATTAAACGATTCAGGAGGGGCCAGAATCCAAGAGGGTGTTGGTTCATTAGCAGGGTATGGAGAAATTTTTTATAGAAACGTTCAAGCATCTGGTGTCATACCTCAACTAAGTGTAATTATGGGGCCATGTGCTGGTGGAGCAGTATATTCACCAGCACTTACTGATTTTATTTTTATGGTAGACGGAACTTCACAAATGTTCCTGACGGGACCAGATGTAATAGCAAGTGTTACTGGAGAAGAAACAACCCACGAGGAATTAGGTGGAGCAAATTCACATGCAAGTAAATCGGGAGTTTCCCATTTTACCGCAGAAGATGAACAGACATGTTTAGATGATGTTCGACGATTACTTTCCTTTTTGCCTAGTAATAATATAGATGACGTACCTTCTTTAGACACTGGAGATCCGGGCGAACGAATTTTGTCGGATATTCTGGATGTACTTCCTGAAGATTCGCAAAATCCATATGATGTCCGAGATATTATCGAAAGATTAGTAGACAATGGTGACTTTATGGAAGTACATGAACTTTTTGCTCAAAACATAGTTGTAGGTCTGGCAAGAATTGAAGGAAATACTGTTGGAATTGTAGCAAACCAACCTTTATATCTTGCGGGAGTTCTAGATATTGATTCTTCAAGAAAAGCTGCAAGATTTGTTCGCTTTTGTGATGCTTTTAATATTCCTATAGTTACCCTAGTTGATGTACCTGGATTCTTACCAGGCGTATCCCAAGAATATGGAGGTATCATTAGCCATGGAGCAAAACTAGTATTTGCATACGCTGAAGCAACTGTACCAAAAGTAACAGTAATTCTTCGTAAAGCCTTCGGTGGTGCATATGACGCTATGGGGTCCAAACATTTAGGTGCTGACGTAAATTATGCATGGGCTGGCGCAGCAGTTGCTGTAATGGCGGGTACCCAAGCTGTAAATATAATCAATAGGCGTGAATTACAAGCTGCTGATGACGTAGACAAAGCTAGAAGTCAATTAATAGCAGAATATCAAGAAGAATTAGAACATCCTTACATAGCTGCAGCAAAGGGATATATTGATGATGTTATCGATCCAAGTGAAACGCGAATGAAAGTATCAAAAGCATTATCCATGTTGAAAACTAAATCAGAAAATCTTCCACCAAAAAGACATGGCATAATACCTCTCTAGAGTGATTTTACGGGTATACTTGCTTGGCCAAATTTTTAGCTATGAAAGAATATTCATTTTTTATGTCTAACTTATGAAAGGTAAATAATGTCAAAAATTAATGTAGCAAATCCAGTCGTAGAATTAGATGGTGATGAAATGACTCGCATCATTTGGGGATTTATTCGTGAGAAACTAATTCTCCCTTACCTCGATATTGAACTCGAATATTACGATCTTGGAATTGAATCTAGAGATAAAACGGATGATCAAATCACGATTGATGCTGCACACGCAATCCAGAAATATGGAGTTGGAGTTAAGTGTGCCACGATCACACCAGATGAGGCCCGTGTTGAAGAATTCGACCTTAAATCAATGTGGAGATCTCCAAATGGGACAATAAGAAATATTTTGGGAGGTACCGTCTTCAGAGAACCTATAATTTGTAAAAATATCCCGAAGATAGTTCCTAATTGGGAACAACCAATTATTATTGGACGTCATGCACATGGCGACCAATATCGTGCTTCAGATTTCTTAATCCCAGGGGCTGGAAAACTTACCATGCGATTTGAACCTTCTGACCACAGCGAAGCCACTGAATATGAAGTTATGCAATTCAATGACAGCGGTGTTGCTATGGGTATGTACAACCTTGATGATTCTATACGTGGATTTGCACGTTCATCATTTAACTATGGACTTCAAACTGGATACCCTGTTTATTTATCAACGAAAAACACTATCCTAAAGGCATATGATGGAAGATTCATGGATATCTTTCAGGAAGTGTATGAAAATGAATTCCAAAAGCGATTTGAAGAAATGGACCTTTGGTACGAACACCGTCTAATTGATGACATGGTTGCACAGGCTCTTAAGGGTAACGGCGGTATAGTTTGGGCATGTAAGAATTATGATGGAGACGTTCAATCTGACATAGTCGCACAAGGTTTTGGCTCCCTCGGCTTAATGAGCTCAGTATTGATGACCCCTGATGGAAAAACAGTTGAAGCTGAAGCAGCACACGGCACTGTTACTAGACACTATCGCCAGCATCAACAAGGATTAGAAACCTCGACAAATCCAATTGCGTCAATTTTTGCATGGACAAGAGGCTTGTCACATCGTGCCACACTTGATGGGAATGATGCACTTAGCACTTTTGCGAATACTTTAGAACAAGTGTGTATTGAAACTGTTGAAAATGGAAACATGACCAAAGATTTAGCATTGTTGGTAGGGCCTGATCAAGGATGGCTCACCACAAATGAATTTTTGTCAAAACTTGATGAAGGTTTACAAAATAAAATGTCTTAGGCTTAATTCTATCCGTCTAGATTTTTAAGAAAGGTCGTCATTATGCGAAAGAAAGTCACAATCGTAGGTGCTGGGAACACTGGTGCAACAATGGCACAAATATTAGCAACAAAAAACTATGCCGATATCGTCCTTATCGATATTGTCGAAGGCCTACCACAAGGCAAAGCTTTAGATATTGCAGAATCTGCTCCTTGGGCTAATTTCAGTAGTACTGTCTTGGGTACAAACGCTTGGGAAGACACAGCGAATTCTGATGCTGTTATTGTCACATCAGGTATTGCAAGAAAACCTGGTATGACACGAGAAGACCTGCTTAGTACAAATGCGAGTATTGTAAAATCTGTGGTAAGTAGCGCTGTAGAATATTCTCCAAATACAACCCTAGTAATTTTTGCTAATCCAATGGATGTAATGTGCCATGTCGCCCTTGAAGCTAGTGGGTTTGATCGCAATCGTGTCGTTGGTCAAGGAGGCATGCTAGATAGTGCTCGATACAGAACATTTATTGCCATGGAAACCGGTGCATCAGTCAAAGATGTTAGTGCATGGGTTATGGGAGGACATACCGAAGCCACGATGGTCCCAATAGTATCAAATGCTTCTGTCGGTGGAGTCCCACTTGAACAATTGTTAGGTAATGAGAAAACAAAGCAGGTCGTTGAGCGAACTTCAAAAGGTGGTGCAGAAATAGTTGATTTACTCAAAACAGGCAGTGCTTTTGTAGCACCAGCGGCAGCAACTATTGAAATGGTCGATGCAATTTTGCTCGATGAAAATCGTATCCTCACTTGTTGTGCTTTCCTAAATGGCGAATATGGTATCGAAAATGCCTATGTTGGAGTCCCTGTTCGTTTAGGAGAAGGAGGAATTAAAGAAATCTATGAAATACCACTATCAGATTCAGAACAAAAAGAATTGATTATTGCAGGTGATGCAGTGAAAGAGTTAGTAACTTTGATCCCTTAGTCGTAATTTATAAAAAGAAAGTAAAAGTATGTCCGATCAATCATACCGCACTGAATCTGACAGCATGGGACAGATTAATGTTCCATCAGATAAATATTGGGGAGCACAAACACAAAGATCCTTAATGAATTTTGAAATTGGAACTGAACGAATGCCACGATCATTAATTCGAGCGTTAGGCATAGTGAAATATGCTTCTAGTTTAGCGAATGAAAATCTGGGTAAATTAGACTCGAATTTTGGAGAAACTATACGAAATGCATCAAAACAAGTAATTAATGGTGAACTCGATGAACATTTCCCTTTGGTAATCTGGCAGACTGGTTCAGGCACGCAAACTAATATGAATGCAAATGAAGTTATTTCTAATCGATCTATCGAAGTTTTGGGGGGTGAATTGGGATCAAAAGATCCTATCCATCCTAATGATCATGTCAATATGTCACAATCATCAAATGATACCTTCCCAACTGCTATGAGTATCGCAACAGCTGAAATGATCACTCATCTCTTAATACCTGCGCTAGAAAACTTATTAGGTACTCTTGATAAAAAAACTCTAGAATTTGATTCGATCGTTAAAATAGGACGAACACATTTCATGGATGCTGTCCCACTTACACTGGGACAGGAATTTTCTGGGTACGCACAACAAATACGTAACGATATTGACCGCATAAAACTAACCTTGCCTCGCTTATATGAATTAGCTTTGGGCGGAACTGCAGTAGGGACAGGGTTGAATTCTCATCCTGACTTTGCAGTAAGTGCTGCAAAAGCAGTCGCAGATTTCACAAAAATCCCTTTTGTAACAGCACCCAATAAATTTGAATCACTCGCAACGCATGATGCCCAAGTAGAATTATCAGGTCAGTTAAAAGTTATAGCAGTATCCTTAATGAAAATTGGTAATGATATTCGTATGCTAGGTTCTGGACCTCGTGCAGGTTTAGGAGAGTTGATTCTACCTGAAAATGAACCCGGTTCTTCAATAATGCCCGGTAAAGTAAACCCTACGCAAACTGAAGCACTCACAATGGTATGTACACAAGTATTTGGTAATGATGTCACTGTTGCGTTCGGGGGGGCAAATGGACATTTTGAACTAAATGTATTCAAACCTGTCATCGCATACAACAATATTCAAAGTATCCAACTATTATCAGATGCGATGAATTCATTTGTGAAGAATTGTTTAGCTGACATTAAACCGAATAAATCAAAAATTAAAGAACTGATGGAATCTTCATTAATGCTAGTAACAGCATTAAATCCTCATATCGGTTATGACAATGCTGCAAAAATAGCAAAAAAAGCTCACCAAGAAAACAAGACACTTCTGCAAGCGGGACTAGAATTAGATATACTAACTGAAGAACAGTTTGATGAGTGGATCAAACCTGAAGAAATGACGAAACCGTAATTATTTTTAATTTTTTAGCTAACGTTTAAATATTTTACGACCAATAGCGCGTAAAGGATCGTAATAAACGTCAGCTCTTCTTTCTTTCAGAGGAATAATGCCATTATCAGTAATATGAATGCCTTCAGGGCATACTTCTGTGCAGCACTTAGTAATATTACAATATTCCAATCCAAAGCCATGCTGAACAGTAGCTTCATTAGAATTTGAATCTAAAGGATGCATAGAAATTTCAGCTAAACGAATAAAAAAACGAGGCCCTGCAAATGCATCCATATTTTCAGCATGTTCACGAATAACATGACAAACATCTTGGCACATAAAACATTCGATACATTTTCTAAATTCTTGTCCACGGTCAACGTCGATTTGAGCCATTCGGTGGTTTCCATCAGCATCTGCAGGTTGTAATTTCACTTCAGGCATGGTTTTAGCTTTTTCATAATTCCAGCTCACATCTGTAACCAAATCACGTATAAGAGGAAAGGTTTTTAAAGGTGCGACTGAAATTGTTTCATCTTCAGGATATATTTCCATACGCTGCATACATTGAAGAACAGGTTTACCATTGATTTCTGCACTACATGAACCACATTTACCAGCTTTGCAATTCCAACGAACGGCAAGGTCTGTAGCTTGAGTAGCTTGCAATTTATGTATGACATCAAGAATTACCATACCTTCTTCGTATTCGACTTCATAATCTTGATACTGGCCATCTTCATCACCACGCCATACTTGTAATTTTGCTTTTGGCATGACTAGTTCTCCTCAAATAGTTGTTGTAAATCATCAGGCATCACAGGAAGCTCGTCTTGAGACACTACAACCTCTGAATTATCTAATTTAATTACAACGTTAACTTTCCCAAAGTCCGTGGATGTTTCAGGGAAATCATCACGAGTATGACCACCACGACTCTCTTTACGTTCTAAGGCAGCACGTGTCACTGCTTCAGCGACAGTCAACATATGTTCTAAATCTAAAGCCATATGCCATCCAGGGTTATATTGCATATTTCCTTCAATACCAACCAAATTATATCTATCTCGAAGAGATTGGATATCTTCTATAGCAGTTTTCATCTCTATTTCTGTACGTATAATTCCAACATTTTTCTGCATTGTTTCTTGAAGTTCTCTATGTATCGAATAAGGGTTTTCGGAACCTTCATCAGAAAATGGTTTATGCATTTCGGCTATTCGCGTATCAATTTCTGATTTATCTATATTTGGTAATTCTTCAACTGTTTGAGCATATTCTGAAGAACCAATCCCGGCTCTTCTTCCAAACACTACCAAGTCTGATAGAGAGTTCCCGCCTAAACGATTAGAACCGTGCATTCCTCCTGCAACTTCTCCAGCAGCAAAAAGACCTGGCACAGTAGTTGCAGCAGTTTCTGGATCTACTCGGACCCCTCCCATTGCATAATGAGCTGTAGGACCAACTTCCATAGATTCTTTAGTGATATCCACTCCAGCTAACTGCATGAATTGATGATACATCGAAGGTAATCTCCGCTGGATATATTCTGAATCACGGCGTGAAGCTATATCAAGAAAAACTCCACCGTGTGGGCTACCGCGACCAGCCTTCACTTCTGCATTAATTGCTCTAGCAACTTCGTCTCTTGGCAAAAGATCAGGAGTGCGTCGAACTGTCTTATCCTCATACCATTTATCTGCTTCAGCTTCTGTATCTGCAGTCTCTGAAGCAAACATCGAGGGTATGTAATCAAACATAAAACGATCACCCGAAGAATTGCGTAGAGTACCGCCATCACCTCGGACACCTTCGGTAACGAGTATACCTTTGACACTAGGTGGCCAAACCATACCAGTGGGGTGAAATTGTACGAATTCCATATCAATAGCTTCTGCTCCTGCATATAAAGCTAAAGCGTGACCATCACCTGTGCCTTCCCAAGAATTGGATGTAATTGACCAGATTTTCCCCAAGCCTCCCGTAGCTAATACAATAGCTTTGGATCTGAAAACTATCGATTTTCCACTTTCACGCCAATAGCCAACGGCCCCAGATATAGAACCATCTTCAGATTTTAAAAGACGATTGATCGTGCATTCTTGAAAAACATCAATGCCTTGATGCACTGCATGTTGTTGTAAGGTTCTGATCATTTCCAATCCTGTACGATCGCCAACATGTGCTAATCGTGCATATCTATGACCACCAAAGTCACGTTGTGATATCAAACCATCTTTAGTTCTATCAAATAGAGCACCCCATTCTTCTAGTTCATGAACACGTTCAGGAGATTCTTGAGCATGAAGCTGTGCCATTCGCCAATTGTTAAGCATTTTCCCACCGCGCATGGTATCGCGGAAATGTACTTTCCAATTATCTTCTGCCCAGACATTACCCATGGCAGCAGCCATACCTCCTTCAGCCATAACCGTATGGGCTTTACCTAAAAGGGACTTACATACTAATCCTGTTTTCATACCTCGTGAAGAAGCTTCAACAGCAGCACGTAATCCAGCACCACCAGCACCTATAATTAACACATCAAATTCTAAAATTTCAATATCAGCCATAAATTGCCCTTCATATAATATTAGCTGAGATTTAAATTGGACCAGTAAAAGTATTTAGGTCCGTTATCACCCCTGAAGCAACCAAATGGATATATAAATCGGTGACTCCTACCCATATTAAACTTGTCCAAGCCCAAGCTTTATGACGTTCATTTGCCACAGTGAAAATTTCCCATACTTTGCGACGTACACGTCGTAGAGGTGTATTCGAAAAGCTATTAATGCCACCAGCAACCCAGTGTCTTAAAGAATGGCATCCGACGGTATACATCATTAAGAAGAAAGCATTCAAAGTCATTATAATAGAACCAACACCAACCCCGATTCCTTCACCAGGTAAATAAAACGACTTTATAGCACCTAGCCAAAGAATAGGCACAAATACAACAGCAACATACATGAAATAGCGATGTGAATTTTGAATAATGAGTGGAAATTTTCCCTCACCACTATAAGAACCAGCTGGTTCACGGACTGCACAAGCTGGAGGACTTAGGAAATAGGCTCTATAGTATGTACGACGGTAGTAATAACAAGTAGTTCGAAAACCCAGTGGAGCCCATAGTATTAGTAATGCTGGTGAGAACCACATCGGCAAAAATTCCGGAGTAATAAGTGGTTCAAAAAACGGGGAAAGATACAGCTCATGTTCAGTTTCAAATGCCCACGAATGACCAAGTAAAGCAGAAACAGAAGAATAAATCACAAAAGTTAATAGACCGCCACCTGTAAGTAAAGGTTCGAACCACCAACGATCTAAACGTTTAGTAAGACCATATCGACGATTAAGAGATTCGGAATTACTTAAAGTTGCTTGTGTCATAACGTCCTTATACTCAAATTCTTCGAAAATAAACTACCATAATCTACAATTCGCTACTTATAAGAATTATATAATACACTACAACCAAAACGTCATAGTCTCCAATTTAATTTAGAAGATTGATCATTCGTTACTCCTATATATCTGATACAGCATAAACCCAGCAATTGATTTGGCATCTTTGATTTTACCGTCACCAATTAAACTAATCATTTCTTCATAGGTAACTCTGATAGGTTCACTAATAAATTCATCAGGATCTTGTGGTAAAGGGTCATGAGACAAGTTAGATGCAACAAAATAATCTATATATTCTGTACAAAAACCAGGAGCCATCCATGTTCCACCTATGTGAACTAGACTTTCAGCGGAATACCCAATTTCCTCTCGGATTTCTCTGGCTGCAGTTTCTAGAGGCTGTTCATTAGGTTCACGTGTACCTGCTGGAATTTCTAACAAAATCTTCTTTGTCGGATATCGATATTGATTAATTAACAAGAATCGATCTTCATGATCAATCACAATCAATGCAATAGCTCCAGGATGAAGTACCACCATCTTGTTGGTTTCAATATTATCAGGGTATTGTATATGTGCTTCTTCTATATCAAAAGGCGTTCCTTCTAAAACAATCTCAGACGAAAGTACCTTAGGAATGAAGTTATCACTCTTTTTTTGCAAGATAATTATCCCAAATCATATGTCAGTGCGATTTCATTACACCCAGGGAATTTTGGACATCGATAGCACTCGTTCCATACTTTACGAGGAAGTTCCATTACATTCGCGACTTGCCAACCTAGCTTTTCAAAAAATTCTGGTTCATAACTTAAAGCAAAAAGTTGCTGCATTCCAAGCCTTTTACCTTCTTCTACACAAGCAGCAACGAGTTTACTACCATAACCACCAGACTGATGACCAGGTGCAACAGCGAGAGATTTTAATTCCGCCATATCATCCCATACAATATGTAATGCAGCACAAGCAATTATTTGTTGTCCATCCTTAACAACAAAAAAATCTCTTAAATTTTCATAAGTTTGTGCCAAGGTACGTGGTAACATTAAACCTTGAGCGGCCCAATGATTCACTAATTCTTGTATCCCGACACCATCATTAATTGTGGCAGGTACAGGAAATAAAGAATCAGAAATAATATTATCAATATTTAATTTCGTCATATGTTCAAGGATAAGATTAATTATAAAAATTCTCGACAAAATTCACTAATAAATTATCTTGATTCTAACATGATTCAGTTAAGTCATGACGAACATGATCAGTTCGTAACCATCCCAATCTATCAGCAAGATTAGAATAAAATTGTGATCCATCACCTAAACGGACAAAATCAACATATCGATTAGCTGATGAAACCTTAACTTTTGAGCCAGATTTTAAAGGATATTCATACAACCCATCTACAGCTAAAACAGCTTCATAACCTCGTTCAACATAAAAATCAACATCACTTGTAGGTGGAATAACTAGTGCGTTTGAACGAGTCAAGTGAGGTGCCACAGGCATTACAATCATTTCTTTAGAAGTAGGGAATAGAATTGGACCACCACCAGATAAAGAATAACCAGTTGAGCCTGTAGCAGTGGAGAGAATGACAGCATCTGCTCGATATTCAGCAACTAAAACTCCATCAATTATCACGCCAACAGCAACGGTACGGCCTAATGTAGATCTACCTATTACGACATCATTTAATGCAAAAATTTCAGATTCTCCATCAAGTTGAGCTTTTACAATTGATCGACTTTCTAATCGAGACAACCCATTTATGACCTGTTTTAAGCCAGTTAAAGCTTCTTGACTAGTCAATTCGCTTAGAAAACCTAATCTTCCCATTCGAACGCCTAGAATTGGTATTTGCATCGATGAAGCATAGGCAGATGCATGTAAAACACTACCATCACCTCCTACACAAATCAGAAGATCACTATTAGAAAGTTGTTTAAGTAAATCATCAGACATTTCACTTATTGAATCTGAAAGAGGTTTAATTTCACATCGCAAATTATTTTCGACACATAATTGATACATGTCCATGGCTAGTTCTTCTGCACCTTCTATAGAAGGGCTATAGCAAATCATTACACTTTGAGGGGAATTAAATTTTTTCATCTTTACAAACATCCATATATCGAAGCCACAAAAAAAATTCACTATTTCCAGCAGCACCTTTAAGAGGTGACTTGATAACGCTACGTACTCGCATACCTTTATTTATAGACCATTTTGCAACTTGTGCAACGGTAATTGCATGTATTCTAGAATCGTAGACTACTCCACCAGATGCAATTTCCTTTCGGCCTGCCTCAAATTGAGGTTTTACTAATAACAAAATATCTGCACCTAGTTTCAAAGATTGTAGTACAGCAGGCAATACTTTTATGACAGAAATAAAAGAAACATCCATCGTTAGAATTTCAGGAGATGGATTAATTAGTCCAAGATATCTAGCATTAGTACGCTCTTGCACATTTACACGTTCATCATTCCGAAGTTTTGTAGCTATCTGGCCGTAACCTACATCAACAGAAGTCACATAAGATGCACCATGTTGAAGTAAGCAATCCGTAAACCCACCAGTAGATGCACCAATATCAAGACAGATTTTTCCTTCGACATCGATCTTTGATATTTGCAAAGCACTAGCCAATTTTTCTCCTCCACGACTCACAAATCTCTGAGGATCTTTCAAGGAAATTTTTGCATTCAGATCTACTGGAGCTGCAGCACGAAGTATAACTTCACCTTCGACCATAACTTCTCTAGCTAAAATAAGGGCACGAGCTTTTTCTCTACTCGATGTAAAGCCACGATCAACCAATAGTTGATCTATCCGTCTACGAGGTTTTTTGGGATTCACCAGATTTTTATTCTTCATTTTTCCATAATTGATATAAAACAGAATTTAGTCAATATAAGAATTATTTATCACACAGTTATGCAGATTCAGAAACAGCTTCTTTATCTTCAATTTCGCCCGCAGTTTCTATATTTTCTGATTTAGAAGCAAGCAAAGGTCGCATTCGATTCAATACAGTTTCTTCAGCAATTACACATTTCGAAACATCATCTCGCGAAGGTAGTTCATACATCACATCCAAAAGCAATTCTTCTACGACGGTTCTGAGGCCACGGGCTCCTGTCTTTTGAGCAAGTGCTTCATTTGCAATCGCAGTACATGCAGCATCTTGAAATATCAACTCGACACCATCTAGATCAAAAAGTTGTTGAAATTGCCTAACCACTGAATTTTTTGGCTGAGTTAAGATCATAGTCATCATTTCAACATCAAGTGGTTCTAGAACAGCTACAATAGGCATCCTTCCTACAAATTCAGGAATGAGTCCGTATTGCAATAGGTCGTCATGAGTGACGTCTTTTAATACTTTTTGTCGCAAACTATCGCGTTCTATAGCGGAATCTGCCAACTGGTTAAAACCCAATGAACTAACACCTTTTCCAGTTCTTTTGCTAACGACTTGCTCCAAACCTTCAAATGCTCCACCACAAATAAAAAGAATGTTAGATGTGTCTAATTGAATAAAGTCTTGATGTGGATGTTTACGTCCACCTTGAGGCGGAACTGATGCAACAGCACCTTCAATAATTTTTAAGAGAGCTTGCTGGACACCTTCTCCAGAAACATCTCTAGTAATAGAAGGATTATGACTTTTACGTGAAATTTTATCAATCTCATCTATATAAATAATTCCACGTTCTGCACGTGATATGTCAAAATCAGCAGCTTGTATTAAGTGTAATAATATATTCTCAACGTCTTCTCCCACATAACCTGCTTCTGTAAGTGCTGTAGCATCAGCAATAGAGAAAGGAACATCTAAAACACGTGCTAATGTTCGAGCAAATTCAGTTTTTCCAGTTCCAGTTGGACCAATTAACAAAACATTGGATTTATCTAATGTTAATGAAGATTTTTTCTGTTGAGAAACTCTCTTAAAGTGATTATAGACCGCAACAGACAATATTCTTTTAGTGTAATCTTGACCAACAATATACTCATCTAACTTAGCTTTCAATTCCTGAGGAGTGAGTAATCGAGCATTCTCAGGTGATTCACTTAAATCAGTAGGAATACTTTCTTCAGAAATAATTTCCTGACACAGATCAACACATTCGTTACAGATATAAACGGAACCAGGACCAGCGATTAAGCGAACAACTTGATTCTGATTTTTCCCACAAAAATTGCAACTATATTGCATATTGTTACCATGATTAGAACTTGTCAAAAAACCTCCAAGTTGGATTTATCTTTATCTTATTCACCTTGAGCTGACAAAACTTCGTCAATGAGACCATACTCTTGTGCTTCTTGAGCAGACATGTAAAAGTCTCGATCCGTGTCTTGTTCAATTCGATCCATCGGTTGATCTGTAGCTTTCGCAAGAATTTCACGAATTTTTTGGTTATTACGCATCAGTTCTTGAGCTTGAATTTGGACATCCGAAGCTTGTCCAGATCCGCCACCTAGTGCTTGATGCATATGTACAGTGGCATTAGGAAGTGCGAAGCGTTTACCTTTAGTCCCAGCAGAGAGTAGTACTGTTCCCATCGAAGCTGTTACACCGACTGCGATTGTAGAAACATCTGCACGAATCAAGTTCATGGTGTCATACATAGCTAAACCAGCATAAACCATTCCACCAGGCGAATGAACATACATTGAAATATCACGCTCAGGATCTTCTCTATCTAAATATAGCAACTGTGCGACAATACTATTTGCAACCTGATCATCAATACCAGTGCCTAAAAAAACAATCCGCTCTTTCAAAAGTAAAGAATAAATATCGTACGCACGTTCACCACGAGCGCTTGTTTCAACTACCATCGGCACAATATTTTCAGGCTTTAGAAACCCAGGCGAAAAATCTTCAAATCGCGGAGGACGGTAGTTCATTGAATCTCACTTTCGATAATTTTTTATAATGATTTAATGGTACTACATAACACCTAATTACATAGATAACCTTAATATTAAAAAAGGAGAAAGTATCATTTTCTTTAAAGTTAATAATTTTATGTAGTTTCAATTTTTTCCACACCCTCATCAGATGTTTTTTGAGCTCGGCGTCTTCCACGTTTAGATTGTTGAGGTTCAGTGGCTATAATTTCTTCAGCATCTTGTGATGCGATCTCTTCTAATCTTTCCAAAATATTTTTTGTGAGTAGTTGATTTTGCATTGACGCTCGACCTTCGTCAGTGTCAATAAGACTACGCATAGTCTGAACCTGCTCTGTAGAAGCTTCTACCTCTCCACCCATTGATGTGATTAATTTGTCAATTTCCTCATCAATCTGTTCTGTGCTAACTTCGATGGATTCTTTTGCAGAAAATTCACCCAATACTAAAGAGCGTCTCACTGACAATTCAGCAGGTGACTTTAATTTTTCTCTAACTTCTTCTAAAGATTGACCGGTCGTAGATAGCCATTGATTTAATCCTTCTTCAGTATGGGAGGCATGATTTGATTCCATATCAATGAGACGATCAATTTCTCTTTCAATTAATATCTGCGGAAATTCAATAGTAGCTTTAGACACTAGTAAATCAACTACCTCACTGCGATATTCATCCTTTGCCATATTATCTTTTTGCAGTTCAAGATCAGAGAATATTTTTGTTCGTAATGCACTCATATCATCGAACTCTTCTTCTAGTGACGAGGCAAATTCATCATCGGCTTCCGGAAGAATTTCATTTTTTACTTCATGAATAGTAATACTATAATTCGCAACCTTCCCTGCTAGATCTTCAACAGAGAAGTCTTCAGGAAGATCTACTGAAAATTCTTGAGGACCTCCTCGCTCTCTGCCAATTAATGCTTCAACAAATCCTGGTAAAGAAACTACTGTACCTTCGCGAATTGCAAATTCGGCATCATTTTCAACATGCGGTTCAGGCTCACCATCAATTTGAACAGAGACATCTGCACGTACAATATCATTCCATTCAATAGCTCTATCAATCGGTTCCAATACTGCGAAACGACGGCGCAATTCTAAAAGTGCATTTTCACATTCATCATCAGAAACTGACACAGCAATCTTTGGAACACGAATAGATTTATAATCATTTAAGTCGATATCAGGTTTGATAGGCACAATTGCGCGAAATTCAAGAGGTTCAGTAGAAATTAATTCTATTTCCGGTTGATCAATTGCATCAATAGCCTCTGATTCTATTGCCTCTGTATAAAGACTGGGAATTAATTCTTCAATTGCTTCTTGAAAAATTGCACCCTTTCCTACATGTTGTTCAATAATATTACGAGGAGCCTTGCCTGATCGAAATCCTGGAATTTTAACTTGCTTAGATATTTTGCTGACAGCTCTATCCATAGCACTCGACATTCTGTCTTCTTCTACAGCAATATCAAGTTGCACTAGAGAATTTTCTAGCTTTTCTGAAGTAACCTGCACATTACACCTACCTCTAATATTTAGTCATTACTAATACGTACATCTAAAAAAACAGAAATATATTGTAACCCCAATATGCAGTCAACTGAAAATTTACCGACTACTAATTGCGTCATTCAATGCATCTCCAAGTAAAGCAAATGAAAAAAGTAAAATAGTTACTATGAGACCTGGAACAAGTAGAAGATGTGGATGGGCTTGAAATGTTCTAGCTCCTGAGCCTTGAAAAATCATAGCCCCAAAAGAAGCTGCTGGAGGTTGAACTCCTACGCCAAACCATGAAAGAAGTATTTCTGAACCAGCAATCCCACCTAAGGTTGCTGAAATCTGTAAAATTATCAGAAAGAGAACCCCTGGAAGTAAATGAACAAAAATTATACGTTTTGGTGATGCCCCCAATGCTTCTGCTGCAATGATAAATTCTCTTTCCCTAAGTTGAAGGACTTGAGAACGAATAATACGTGCCGTACCTACCCAAAAAAATAACGATAAAGCTGCAAAAACTGTTAAGTACGAAGCAATTCCTGATGAGACAATCCCACTAAAAAAAGTATGTGCTTCAAACCATCTCACGCCATTAATAACTCGTTCACCTAATGTTGCATTAATTAGAATGAGCATTAGTAATCCAGGTAAAGATGAAAAAACTTCTCCAATCCGCATAATCAAACTATCAATCCACCCACCTTTATATCCGGCAAGTAATCCCAATACATTACCGATAATTAGAGAACCACTCACAACTACTGCTGTCGTCACTATTAAAGTTGTTCGTGCAGAATAAATACATCGACTCAACATATCCCGGCCTAATCGATCAGTACCCAGCCAGTGATCTCGACTTGGTCCTTCTAAACCTCTGTCAAGATTAGTTTCCGTGTAAGAATATGGAGCAACCAAAGGTGCAAATAAACCTGCACCATAAATTATGATAATTAAAACAAGAGAGATCATTGCAAGTTTTTTTGCACGAAGCCTCCTCCAAATTAATATCCATTCATTTTTACTAATTAATTCATTAGATTCGGGAGTGATTGCGATATTTTCTTCCATTATCTTGTGTCTCCCAATCGAACTCTGGGATCAATAAAACCATAAATCAATTCAACTATTAGATTCATTACAACAAATACTGTCGAAAAAATTACCGTAGTGGCCAATATGACATCATAATCTCTACTCCCAACTGCCTCGAAAACAAAACGACCTATCCCTGGAATTCCTAACAAAGTTTCTACAAAAAAAGCACCTTCAATAATACTTGCTAACGCAAAACCAAATACTGTCACAATCGGAAGCAATGAATTTGGAAGTACATGTTTAATTGCAATATCAGGCTCACTTAATCCTTTAGAACGAGCTGTGCGAATATAATCTTCATTTTGAACTTCAAGTGCAGATATTCTCATTAGCCGTGCAACACCAGCAATGCCTGGCAAAGAAAATGCAACCAAAGGTATATATAAATGTGGATCGGGAATAGGAACAGCAATGACCCCTTTGATCCACCAGATATCGATCAAACCATCCCATCCACCCACTGGAAGTATGTTTAATTGAACTGCAAACAGCCATAAAAGAGGGGGAATTACTACTAAGATCGGAATAGCCTGTAAAAATAATAATATACTGATAATTAAAGGATCAATCCAACTACCATTAGCCCATGCAGCTATCAATCCAAATATAATACCCAAACCAAATACCAAAATTAATGCAATAAAACCTAATTGTGCTGATACCCACATTCTAGGAAATATAACTTCGCTGACTGTAAATCCACGTTGCTGCAAAGATTCTCCGAAATCTCCTCGAATCGCACCTTGTCCCCAACGTAGATATTGTTCAAAAATCGAACCATCTAAACCTCTATCTTCTCTAATTTGTTGAAGTATTGCTTCATCACGAATTTGCCCTGCAGCTACACTAACGGGATCTCCCGGGCCGAATCTGGCAATGCCAAAAGTAAAAAAGGAAACAATTAACAATATAAGTGGAAGCCACAGAAGCCTCCTAATTACATATCCTGCCATCGTATCTCCAGTCTAAATAAAGTACTGTGAAGATTATCGATTTACTTCAATAAATCGCAAACGTGGAACAACCATAGGAGGTTCAAACCATCCGTTAACATCAGCATTAACTACCACATGATTTTGAGAAAAATATAGAGGGAGCCATGCAGCATCTTCAAGAATTAATTTTTCTGCATCCCTATAAAGAGTAATCCTCTGATCTGAGTTAAGCTCTGAACGAGCCAATTCAAGTAACTCATCCACAGCAGTATTCTGATAGCCCAGATCATTTAATCCTGATTGAGAATGAAATTTCAAATCTAAAATGTTCTCTGGGTCAGGGTAATCCATTATCCAGCCCCCATTAAACATTTGAAGTTTTTTTGCATCAGATTCAGCCAAATATGTAGCAAAATCAGTTTGTCGAATTTCAACGTTAACACCAAGCTCAGTACTCCACTGATCCAAAAAGGCTTGTGTATCAATTCGTGCCTCAGCACCACCTCCCACTTCAGTTATTACAATAGGAACAACCTCACCTTGCGATGTAATCAATTGCCCATTCTCGACTCGATATTTTGATGCTAACAATTCTTCGCGTGCGCGATCTGGATTAAAAGGTAGTGTTTTATCAACATCTGTATACCCTGGAAGCCCCGGAGCCAGTATCCCTGTAGCTGGTGCAACCATGTCACTAAATGTTACTTCAGCAATTTTTTGCCTATCAATAGATAGTCCAAGTGCTCTTCTAATATGAACATCATCAAATGGTGGTTTCTCTATATTGAATGCAAAATAAGAAATCGTAAATTGAGGCCATACGCTATACAAAGGATTAAGATCGCTGGTTACATCACGAGCACGTTCAACATCATTAATTGAAATAAAGGCAACGTCTAATTCATCATTTTCAAAACGAGTCAAAGCAGAGCCGCCAGACAATAAGTATACGACTTCCTTTAAAGGAGGTATTCCTAAGTGATATCGATCGTGTGCATAAAGAGTAATTTGCTCACTTAATCTCCATTCTTTTAATTTATAAGGACCCGTTCCATTCGGTTTTCGAGTCCAATTACGCTCATTCACTTCTATTTGTTGTCCGTCAACCACAAAAGCGCAAGGGTACGTAAGCTTTGCTAGAAAAAATGGCTTTGGAGAATCAAGTGTAAATTGGATAGTCTTATCATCTATCAATTCCAAGCCAGTAATATCTTCAGCAAGCCCGAAAAAATATTCACGTGCACCTAAAATGTCACCTAGGTATGCCAACGAAACTGTAGATTGTAATTCGCGCGAAAGTGCTCTTTTTATTGACCAGACAACGTCCTCAGCAGTAACACGCTTCCCTGAATGAAAAAAAATGTCGTCACGTAATTCAAATGTATAAGTTATTCCATCATCACTGATATCAACAGAGCTAGCCAAATCCAATGTGAGTTCAAGATCTGGGGAAATAGTAACAAGTCCTGAATAAATCTCTACAATATACTCTGCAGAACCAGCATCAGTAGCTAAATGTGGATCGAGTGTTACTGGATCAGAGCCACTTAATCGTAATCGACCAACACTTAAATTATTGTCAGTCTCAGCTTGTATAGAAGTTGTAATACCCGTATTAACAGATACTTCAGACTCACCAGAGAGTAAAAGCGATGCAGATAATCCTCCAACAATAACAACTAAAATAGCTACAAAAATAATTAAAATTGAAAGTAATTTATTCCTTTTAAACATCAGATCTCCTCCGAAATATCCCTAGAAGAATTCACTTCATCTGTCGGTTTGACAGAAATATGTACATCACTGAGTTGATCTTCACTGACCATTGCTGGAGCACCTGTAACAAGATCTACTGCTGATTTAGTTTTGGGAAATGCAATTACTTCACGTATATCTTGCTCACCGGCAATTAGTGCGACTGTCCTGTCCATACCCCATGCAATTCCTCCATGTGGAGGAGCACCAAATTCAAATGCATCTAGCATATGTCCAAATTTCTCCTGTGCATCTTCTGTAGATATACCCAATAAATGTAGTATTTGTAATTGATCATCGCGACTATGAATTCTAACCGAACCACCGCCTATTTCTTGGCCATTACAAACCACATCGTAAGCTCGCGAGCGTACTTGCGAAGGATCAGAATCCAAATATTTTTTATCCTCATCAATAGGTGCTGTAAATAAATGATGCGTCGCCGACCAACGAGATTCACCCTCATCCCATTCAAACAATGGAAATTCAGTAATCCAAACAAAATCTAATCGATTAGAGTTAATTAGTTCAAGTTTAGATGCAGCATCTCTTCTCACTGCGTCTAAAGCCCTTGATGTAATTAGATCCATATCAGCAGCTAGAATAATGAGATCACCCCGCACAGCATTAGCAATATTTGCTAATTGAATGATTTCTTCTAGTGATAAAAATTTAGCTGCAGGAGACTTAATATCATCGATCGAAATATCATCCACGGATCCTGAACCGTTAATTTGTATCCAAACTAAACCTGCCGCTCCTGCTTGACGAGCAATATCAATAAAAGAATCCAAACTTTTTCTAGCAAGCGTGGCACCTCCAGGGACGACAATCCCTCGTATACGAGCACCATTTCCTATTGCGGATGAAAAAACTTTAAACTCTGAATTACGAAAAACATCACTATAATCATTGATCTCCAAACCATATCGAAGGTCTGGTCTATCTGTTCCATATTTTTCCATAGCAGTTGCGTATGTCATTTGTGGAAAAGATGTATTCCATTCATAACCAAAGGCATATTTCTCCAATAAGCTAATAATTAGTTCTTCATTCAACTGCATCACATCAGATTCATTAACAAATGACATCTCAAGATCCAGTTGGGTGAATTCAGGTTGCCGATCTGCACGTAGATCTTCATCACGATAGCATTTCACAATTTGAAAATATCTTTCAAATCCAGAAACCATTAGCAATTGTTTCCACTGTTGCGGTGATTGAGGTAGTGCATAAAAACTACTGGGATGTATTCTTGATGGAACTAAATAATCACGAGCACCTTCAGGAGTAGCCAATCCCAATACAGGAGTCTCAATTTCTATAAAATCTCGTTCATCTAGGAAGTCACGAATATGCTTAATAATTTTATGTCGCAACCGCATATTAGAAGTCATACGATCACGTCGTAAATCAAGATAACGATAATGCAATCTTGTTGATTCAGTGATTGTAATATCTTGATTAATTGGAAATGGAGGCGTTTTTGAAGAATTCAATACTTCGACTTCTTCAACTTTTATCTCGATATCACCAGTAGGCAAATCATCATTACGTGAACCTTCTAATCGTTCATGTACTTCACCAATAACCATGAGTACATATTCATCCCGAATATTAGCAATCGATTTAGTTGCATCAGGAATGGATTCAGATCTTATAACTACCTGAACACGCCCAGAAGCATCACGGAGATCAATGAAAATTACTCCTCCATGATCCCTCCGCCTATGTACCCATCCAGCTAACTGAACTTTTTGGCCTACATGTGAAAGACGAATCTCACCACAACCATGACTTTTTAGCACATCTCCACCTTATATTATTCACATACGATTTTCGCACGGACGTAAAGCTACTGCTAGGCTAAACATATGGAAAAGACAATATCCAAGCAAAAATATAGTACCAACGAACTTCTACCTGTAGGTATTTACTTACATATTCCTTTTTGCACAACAAAATGTGGTTATTGTGATTTTAATGCTTACGCTAATCTTGACTACCTTGTTCCTGATTATACAAGTTCACTAATAAAAGAAATTAAATTGTGGAAGAAAAGACTTAGTAACCACACTGTTAAGTCCATATTTTTCGGAGGAGGTACCCCTAGTTTAACTTCAATTACAGATTTAAATCACATTATCGCAACAATATTTGAAACATTTAATGTAAGTTCTGATGTTGAATTTACCTTGGAAGCTAATCCTACCGAACTTACAGAAGAACATCTTCATAAAATACGTGAATTGGGCATTAACCGCCTTTCAATGGGCGTCCAATCCATGAATCCAAAAGAACTTCAGTTGTTAGAGCGATCACATAGCCCTGAACAAGTAATCAATGTCATAAATGCTGCACGAAAAGCTGGTTTCGATAATCTAAATTTAGATTTAATTTACGGACTAATAAGTCAGAATTTGCTCCCCTGGAAAGAAACCGTAGATGAAATATTAGAATATCATCCCGAACACCTTTCTTGTTATGCATTAACAATCGAACCAGGTACACCACTTTATTATCGTGTAGAAAAAGGGGTATTACCTGAACCCAATCCAGATATCGCTGCTGAACAATATGAATGGACTCGAAAACGTTTAGATGATGCAGAATATATCCAATATGAAATATCAAATTGGGCTAAAAAAAATTACCAATGTATACACAACTTAATATATTGGCGTAACAAAGATTATCTCGGCATTGGAGCAGGAGCTCACTCATATTTTAATGGGAAAAGATTTGCAAATATTGATGCGCCAAATAGGTATATAGAATTAGTAAATACTTCATATACAGAATGGGAGAATAAAAAGCATATTGTGATGAAACAAATCACAAGTAATGAAACTCCTGACCTTGCTACCACACAATCGGATACAGCAATATTAGGTTTGAGATTAATTGAAGGAATTAATTTTGATGACTATAAGAAAAGGTTTAATGTGGATATAAGTCAACTTTATGCAGAAGCAATATCAAAGCATCTCAAAACTGGACTTTTAGAAAAAACTGAAACATCTCTTAGACTCTCTTCTAAAGGACTATTATTAGCCAACGAACTATTCGTAGATCTTCTCCCAGACAATGAAAGTGATTTGCTAAATAAACTTGGAGATTGATTATGTACGTAATTGGGACAGCAGGTCATGTCGACCATGGAAAATCTTCTCTAGTTCAATCGCTGACCGGTATCAATCCTGACCGATTGGAATCTGAACAAATTCGAGGATTGACTATTGAACTAGGATTTGCTTGGATGACTCTTCCTTCCGGCGAAGAAATTTCAATTGTAGATGTTCCAGGTCATGTCAAATTTATGCGACATATGTTGGCTGGAATAGGTGGTATTGATTTAGCAATGCTAGTCATAGCAGCAGACGAAGGAATAATGCCTCAAACGATTGAACATTTAGAAATTCTTGATTTGCTTGAGATAAATAATGCAATAATCGTTCTTTCAAAATGTGATCTAGTTGATACTGAATGGATTCAATTGATAGAAGAAGAGATCGTTCAAGAATTAAAAAATACCAGTATTGAAAACAGCCCAATCTTAAAAGTTTCATCTTTAACAAAGGAAGGCATGAGCGAGTTAGTTAGTGCAATAGATGAAAAATTGACAGATGCTCCTTTACCTGCCGATATTAATAGACCACGGTTGGGCATTGATAGGGTGTTCACAATTGATGGGTTTGGAACTGTTGTTACTGGAACACTTTTGGGCGGAACAATTCATATCGGGGATATGTTGGAAGCAGTACCTTCAAGAGCTGTTGGAAGAGTCAGAGGCCTACAATCTCACCAAAAAAATGCTGAAATTGCCTACCCAGGAACACGTGTAGCTGTGAATCTAACTGGCGTAAACAACAATGAATTATCAAGAGGTCTGGTACTTGGGCACGTAGGGCAATTACCTAAAGTAAAAGCATTCGATATTCAATTGCGCTCACTAACACGTAGAGATATACCACATAACTTAAAAGTTACGGTGCATACTGGCGCAACAGAAGTTCAAGGGACAGTTCGAGTACTTAATGGATCAGCAATTGAAGCAAATTCCACAGGATGGGCACAAATCCTGTTAAAAAATGAGATATCGTGCCTGCCTAATGATATCTCAATAATTCGTATTTCTGATGAAACAATCGGAGGAGGGAGAATCATTAATATCAATCCCCCACGATATCGACGAAATGATCACGTAATCCTAAATAATTTAGATTCTCTTGCAGCATATACACCTGAAAACCAAATTTTTAAGATTATTGATAATCAGCAAATTATTGAACATGGTGAGCTAATTTTAAACACAGATAATTCCAATACAGAAGCTGAAAAAGCTATAAGAAACTTACTGTCTGAAAAAAGAATTATAAAATGTGAATCAGATACTAAAATTTTCTATATGACTTCAGATAATTCAATGAATATTCAAAGAAAAGTTATAGCTTTGCTAGAGCAATATCAAAAAGATTTCCCCCTCCGTGTGACAATGCCACGTGAGGAAGTACGGAATCATATAGGGTGGAGCCAATTTGAATTTTCAGCTTTTATTAATTCTCTTCCACCTTCTATTAAGCTCCACGGCACAGGATTAAAAATCAAAAACTGGAATCCAAAATTAAGTGAAAAGAATACAAAAGAATTTGATCTCTTGAAAAAAGAGTTGGAAATAAATGGACTCCATGTAATCAAACTCAATATAGATGATGAATTACTTGGATATTTGAACGCGACAGGCCAAGTAATTAATTGTGGAAATGGATTAATTCTAAGTGCGGCTCAATTTGCAGAAGTTACAAATCAAATTACAACTTACTGTAAAGCAAATTTTAGTATTACTTTAGCTGAAGCAAGAGATCACCTTGATACTAATCGACGCATTGCACAGTCCATATTAGAAGAATTGGACAAAAGAAAAATCACAAAACGCAATGGAGACGTGAGAACACTTATATGACAATTTTATCAGATTGATTCTGAGCCTTTGTTGATTTTTATTCGATCTTTAATTCTGGCAAACTCACCGTTTTCCCAAGCGACTAATAACTGTGCTGCAATTGCGATGGAGGAATAAGTTCCGACAATAAGACCGATAAATATAGTCAATAAGAAAGATTGAATACTATCACCACCCAAGAGAAGCATTGCAGTGACCGTAACTAACAACGTAATAGAGGTGTTAAGTGATCGAGAAAGTGTTTGGATTAATGCAGCATTGACATTTTCCGCAAAAGGAGCACTAGGAGATAAACGGACATTCTCTCGAATGCGATCAAATACAACAATAGAGTCGTGTACAGAGAACCCGACGACAGTAAGTAATGCAGTAACAAACATCAAGTTAATTTCTAAATTAAATAACTTTCCAAACAATGAAAATGCACCTAAAACAATTACTACATCATGAATAAGTGCAAAAATTGCACATGCACCATAGCGAAAAGGTTTGGGAACTGATGAGAATGCAAAAGCAACATAACCCAAAATAAAAAGAGTTGCTACGATAACAGCTATTGTGGCATTACGGACGGCAACACGGGAAACCAGCGGTGATACCGAGGCAAATTCTAAAGTTTCAAACTCACCAAACTGATTTGCGAGAGCAAATTCTATTTTTTCCCTTTCACTAGCATTTTCATCTAATACACGAGTTGTAATTATAGGTAAATAATTTTCGATACTATCTCTATTTATGTACCCAATAGAATCACCAAATGTTACCTCGTATATAATCCCTTGATCACAATGTGAAAGATCTTTATAGACAAAAAGTTCTGTCCCAGGAGGTGCATTAAATGAAATATTACCAAATGTACATGGATCACCTTTATAGGCTGAACGAATAGCAACCGTATCTAATCCTGTATCTTTTACATTTAAAGTTGCAATAGGTAAATCTTGAACAGGTCCTGCAATATCTCTAAGGTTTTCGATTGCAGGAGTAACTTCCTGAAGGTTCTCTTCAGATTCTCCTAGATCACCTATGCGGATGAGAAAATCGTCATTCCCTGCATGTTGAACACGTACTTCGGGATGATTAAGTGACTCATAAACCAATCTTATCCCATCTTCATCTGCTGAATCTTCAGAAAATCTATATAAAGCAGTAGTCCCTGAAGTAAATTCAATTCCTGGAACTAATGCAGGAGGAATAGCAAGTAAAATCAGTGAGCCCAGCATGATTATGCCACTAATAAAGAAAAACCATTTTCGAATTGATACTAGATTAATACTCACTACTGCCTCTTATTCGGATCAATGGTTTCATCTGAGTTGATTAATGGTAAAAATAGCTCAATTTTTGAAACAATTGGGGTCCCAATTACTGACTGCATCATAATTCGTGTAATCGTAAGTGCAGTAAACATAGAGATTAAGACACCAATGGCTAGTGTAATTGCAAAACCTTGGACCAACGGTGCATCAAAAGTACCTAATATAGGTAATTCAATACCACCACCTAGCATGAACAAAATCGCACAAGTAATTAACGTAGTGACATTCGAATCTCGAATTGCAGGCCATGCACGTTGATAAGATGAACGCAAAGATGGAACATACGCACGACCAGACCTTAGTTCTTCTTTCATTCTTTCAAATATTAAAATATTTGCATCAACCGCCATACCAACAGATAAAACAAAAGCACCAACACCAGCTAAAGTAATAGTAATTGGGATTAACTTAAATACCGCAAGAGTCAAAATTGCATAAATCGCTAATGCAAATGCAGCCATTAAACCCAGTAATCGGTAATACAAAACCATAAATAATGCGACGATTAATAATCCAATTATGCCAGCAACGACAGACTTTCGAACAGATTCTTCACCAAGAGTTGCATTAACACTTTGTTCCTGTAAAACACTTAACTCCAAGGGAAGAGCACCTGAATTTAATTGGATTACTAATTCACGTGCACGCTCAAAAGATAGACCGCTAATTTGCCCTTGCCCGCGAATTACCGAATTAACTGTTGGAGCCGACAACAATTCATCATCCAAAAAAATAGCTATCGGTTTACCTAATTGACGTGTAGTGATTTGCTCGAATATTTCTGGGCCTGACTCTTGCAATTCAAAGCTGACAGCAGGATTACCAAGTTGATCTGTACTCACAAAGGCATTTGACTTTAAAAATCTTCCTGTTAGAACAACAGATCTCCCATCCACAATTCCATTAGCAGGTTGCCAATCATTACTAGCATCACATGATCCTAATATGGCAATATCTTCATTCGCAGGCTCACAGAAACGTAACATTGCAGTTCTTCCTAATAAATCACGAGCTTGCTGTGGCGTTAAGCCTGGTAATTGAATAGAGATATTATTAACACCTTGTTGAGTAATCTCAGCTTCGGCAATACCTGTAGCATCTACACGTTTACGTAGAATTCTTAAGGTTCCTTCAAGTGCATCATCGAGATTACCATCAAAGTCATCAGGCGGTTGAGCCAACAGCAACAATCGCGTGCCACCTTGCAGATCAAGTCCAAGTCGCATTCCTTCTCTTTCAAATCCAAAAAAGGAAACCCCTTGACCACCAGGCAAAGATAATCGATCTCCAAATAAGTCTTCAGGGTTTTCAGGCCAGACAACTAATATTCCACCTATTGTCAGAAAAATGACTAAAATAAGGGAAAACAGATTACGAAAATTCATTTAAGCCTCTGGTCCATCTACTTTATTCAGAGGTTGTAATGTAGATCCTCTTGGATTAACGGTATCGATTGCAATTGCAGTGCCTTCCACTTCGATTCCACTAGCAAGTTCAAAAATTATTGACGATGGCCCAGTATCTTGAGTTTGAATACTTTTCACTACAGCATAAAAACCACCAGATGTTAATACTTCATCACCCACCTTTAACTCTGCTACATTTTCTTTATGTTTTTTCTGTGCACGCAAAATAGGCCTAAGTAATATAAAATAAAACAAAGCAACAATTGCTATTGGGATAAAATATTCCACTACTATCGCTTTCTAATCTGTATTCTCAGAATTATTCTCCACGCTCAACGTATGTGGACTTGTGTCAATTTTGATTAAATCCTCTCTAGAGTTCAAATGATCGACATAAAGTGTTCCATTCACATGATCAACTTCATGTTCTAAAGCTTGAGCAAGAAGGTTGTCTTCAGCAGCAATACGAATTTGATGCCCTTTTTCATCTAGACCTTTAACTACAACTTTTTTGGATCTAACTATGAGTCCATGATATCCCGGTACAGATAAACATCCCTCATCCAATTCGCGAGACCCACTTCGCTTAACGATTTCAGGATTAACTATGGGAAAAGGATGTTCATCTGGCATACCTATAATTACCACACGTAAGTTAACACCTATTTGAGGAGCAGCAATTCCAACCCCTTGAGCATCAATCATGGATTCAGTCATATCAAAAATTAATCGTCTTATATAATCATCAACTCGCTTAACTTTTTTTGCAGGCTGGCGCAATACAGGATCACCCAAATATCGAATGGGACGTATAGTCATTTTCTGCTCTCTATTCCTCAGTTTAGATCAATGAAAAGGACCTAATAATTTAATGCCTTTTTCAGTTAGTAAATCTTTATCAAAAAGCACATTTCCTGTGAATTCTTGAGGAATTTGTTGACAAATCCACACAGCGGATTGCCCCATATCATCTGCAGTTTCAAAATCAAGGTTAGGGTTATCTCTGTCATTTGCGGCATATAAATTACCTGGAGTGCTAATTCTTCCTTCAGGAGACAAAATATTCACAGCAATATTGTCTTTTTGCAACATTGCTGCTTGACGTTGAGAAAAATGCTCTAAGCCAATTTTTTCTGCACCGTAAAAAATATCTCCTGCACGACTTTGCTGATCTTCAGAATAAGGACCTGGGCCTAATGGAATTGCTCCACGTGAAGAAATATTGATAATATGACCCCCACCTGATGCACGCATATGTGGAATTACTTCACGCATTGAAAGTATATAAGAGCGGAAATTTATATCGATACTAAGTTCAAGATGTCGTTCTTGTACCGTTTCAATATTTCCAGGAACAAAAATAGCAGCATTATTGACCAATATGTCAATTTGCCCATATTTTTCAATGACAGTATTAACACATTCGCTAATACTAGTTGAATCCCTCATATTAATTACAACCGGAAAGGCTTCTCCACCTGCACTCTCAATCTCTGAAACAACAGAGTGAATCGTACCGGGTAAGCGAGGATCTTTTTGTTCTACACTTCTTGCAGCAACGGCAACTTTTGCACCCGCTGCAGCAAGATATCTGGAAATGTCAGCTCCAATACCTCTACTTGCACCAGCAACAAGAGCAACTTTACCTTCTAATGACATGTATCTATCCATCCTTACTCATAACCAAGCATATGAAAATTATTCAAAATCTATTGTATTTTTATATCAAACTTTATCCAATACGTGATCTTAGCTTAGTTTACTGATAAAGGATCAACATCAACTATCCAACCTTTAGGCAATTCATCATGCATTTGTTTTACTAACGACGAAGGATCATCGCCTAATATAAGTATTTGTTGACGATATTTCCCTCTAATACGTGATACTGCAGGAAAACTTGGTCCGATAACAGAAATATTCTTAAACATTGGAGCACGTAATTTTATTTCCTCAACTATTCTTCTTGCCTCAGATGCAACAAATGGCAAATTGCTATGACTGAATAGTAACTTTATCATCCGACTATATGGAGGATAACCATGGATAGCACGCCAACGAAAATCCGATTCATAAAACCGATCAGTATCTTGCGATATGGCTGCTGTAATTGCTGGATCCTCAGGCTGTAAAGTTTGGACGATAACTCGTCCATCTTGTTCAGATCTTCCTGCACGTCCTGCAACTTGGACTAATAATTGGAATGTTTTTTCAGCTGATCGAAAATCACCTTCACGAAGAGAATAATCTGCCAGTACGACACCAACAAAAGTAACTCCTGGCAAATCGAAACCCTTCGCTATCATTTGAGTTCCAACTAAAACGTCTGCCTCACGATTAAGTAATTTTTGTAAAGTAAGTCTATGATCTTCCATTGAACGAATACTATCTCTATCCCATCTCACAACACGACTATTTGGGAAAAAATGATGTACTTCTTTTACAACTTGCTGAGTACCTGCACTTATAGACTTTAACATTCTCCCACAGCCAGATTCGACACAATATTTTGGGACTCGTTTCTCACGTCCACAAACATGGCATAATAATTTTTTATCTTTTGAAAATGTTTGATGCACGGATAAAGCTATGTCACATGATGAACATTTAGGAGTATGGCCTCGTGAACAAAGCATAAAAGGACTCAATCCCCTTCTATTAAGAAAAAGAATTGCCTGCTCTTCGTGATCTAATGTTTCACCAAGTACCTCAACAAAACGATCGGAAAAAATGCGATTCTCACCTCGCATATCAATTAATTCTATCTGCGGTAAATTATCAACTGGCCATAGTTGAGAACTACCATCTAATTGTGAAATAGGACGTATCCGATTAGGTAAATCAATCCTAGTAAACATCCCTTGTTCAGCCGCTAACCAATTTTCAGCATCAGGAGTTGCTGTACCAAAAACTACGATCGCATTAGTTTTTTTTCCCAATTCAACAGCAAATCTTCGAGCATCATACCGTGGTTGTGGTTCTGATTGTTTATATGTCCATTCATGAGATTCATCAATAATTATCAAACCAAGATCAGGTTGTGGAGAGAAAATTGCTGATCGTGATCCTATTACGACATCATATGAACCTTCAGCAATTGAATTCCATTCGTCAAAAGCTTCTCCCATACTTAATCCAGAATGCATTACACCAACACGTCCAGGAAAACGTTCTGAAAAACGCCGTATAGTCTGAGTGGTAAGAGCAATTTCAGGAACTAATACAATAGCACGTTTACCGATATTAATTATATGCTGCAATACATCTAAATAGACTTCAGTTTTTCCACTGCCAGTAACTCCATGTAAGAGAAAGTTCTCATTGCGATCTTCATCTACCGCTTTACGAATTAAATTTGCTGCATCAAGTTGTAGTCCTAAAAGTTTTACTGGAGCACGTTTCATAACTTCCAACGCATGTAGTGGATCTCGTCTACTGTACACTTCTCTGATTTCAATCAAATTTTCCTCAGCGAACCTCTTAACAACTTTCCGTGTTTCTTTACCAAATTTCTCGATTAAAAAACTTAGTTCGAAATTTCGATGGGATGAGGTAATGTTAATAGCAAGAAATTCCAAAAGTTCAGAATAAATCCTTTCGAATTTTCCACGAGATAATTTACGCAATATTGCAGAGATTTCATCAGGCGTTTTTGCTATGTGTATTATATCTTGTTCTTCTTCGATAATTTTCTCAGCGATCAAATTTTCGACAATAGGAATATCACTCTTGTATTTGATTAATTCTCCTAAACTTAGTCGACCACTAGATTCAACGAGCTTTAAAATCAACCTACCACTTCGAGTATGTCGACTACCTTCAATCGATTTTGCTCTTGTTATGGCTTCACTCGAGTCAATTAATAGATGAACAACTTCTATACTTCTTGGCTTCCCACGGGGTTCCAGCAATTTATAACTACGTTCAATTAATTTCTTACGCAAAAGAATACGTATGTCTGAATTAAATTGACTGGTAGAAATAGTCTTACTTACTTTTCTTTTCAACACATTATTTTCTTGCACTGCAGTATCTATTAAGTTAAAAAGCTTCTTCTGTGATCCGTTAAGTTTTTCTAGATCGTGTTGATCTATATTTTTATTACTTTTTAGAAATGCAATTGACTTCTCATTAGATCCGGGAGGAAGAAATACACTATACGCATTCCACAATGGAGTTATATAGGTTTTTTGTAACCAATCGGCAAGATACATTCTAAGCCTAGAAACTCTAGGTATACTTGAAACTGTTGCTTCTATAAATCGTACTTCCGAAGGATTATATCCTGGAGTATCAAAGGGTCCATCTGTGACAATGCCTTGTAACACTAAGCGACCAAAAGGTACATGCACCAGATCACCAATAACAATTTTTTGATCATAGGGAACAGCATAAACAAAAGACATAAATGTAGGATGTGTAGTATTCACTGCTACACGAATATATTTTGTCCGAATAATTCGGGGTTGTTTTTCTAAAGAATTCTCTGTCAATGACATCTTCTTCACATCATAAGAGAAAAAATACGAGAAAGTATTAAGATATTAGTAGATTAACGTCGCGCTTCCTTAATTCGTGCAGCACGACCAGTTCTACCACGTAAATAATACAGTCGTGAACGACGTACACGTCCTTTTCGAGTAACTTCAATAACTTCTAAGCGCGGGCTATTAAAGGGAATCGTACGTTCGACACCTATACCAGAAGACAATCGCCTAATAGTAAAGTTTCCTGCAGGTCCATTTTTTATACGAATTACAACTCCTTCGAAAGGCTGTAATCTTTCACGATTACCTTCAACAACGCGTAATTGCACCCGGACATTGTCCCCTACACTAAAAGAAGGGAAGTCAGGATTAGGTTGTTGAACAAATTCACGCAAGTCCACAGACATTGTCATCTCACCATCTAATACAAATAACCGAACAAGCTATATTAGTTTCGACTTTACGTTACGTCGAGCTTTTATTCTAAATTAAAACTGTGCTTATTATCTATTTTCTTTCTGATTTTCGAGCCACTCTCTCTCCGATTCAGAAAGTTGCGCATCATCTAAGAGATCTGGGCGTCTCAGATGCGTACGATAAATTTGCTGAACTCTTCTCCATCTTTCAATCTCAGCATGATGACCAGATCGAAGGATTTCAGGAACTAGATAACCTTGAAATTCAGCAGGACGAGTGTATTGAGGGTATTCTAGAAGTCCTGATTCAAATGATTCTTCTTCCAGAGCATCTTCAGCACCGAGAACTCCTGGAATATGCCTCGACAATGCATCAACAAGCATTAATGCTGGAATTTCTCCACCTGATACAACAACATCACCCACACATACCTCTTGATCAACGATCATTTCTCTAACACGTTCATCCACGCCTTCATAACGACCACAAATAATTAACAAACGTTCAAATTTCAAAAGTTTTGTAAGTAATGTATTATCTAATCTATCTCCCTGAGGAGTCATCAAGACTACATGTGCTTTAGTTTGATCAATTTCTGAATGTCTTCAACAGCATCAAATATAGGTTCGGGCTTCATTACCATACCTGGGCCGCCACCAAATGGATAATCATCAACTGTTTTATGCTTGTCTTTAGCCCAATCTCTAAGTTGATGCACAAGAACGTTAATAAACCCAGAGGATTGTGCATTTTTTAGAATCGATTGATTCAACGATGGTCCAATTATTTCAGGAAAAAGAGTAACAATATCAAACCGCATAAACACCTCATATGTCAGTGATCATACACACGATATGACCTGATAACGATTAAGTTAATTTTTTTTGCCTTATCCTAAAAAAAACTCTTGTAGGATTATCCCAAATATGGTAATGTTTTGGGGTGTTATGGGGAGAAATGGGGTAGCAACCCTGCCCGCGCCCCTGTAGTTCCCAACACAGTGAAGGCACCGATGTGTACTTTTTCGGCACCTTCGAACACTCCATCGATGAGCGCGGACGATTAGCAATCCCCGCCCGCTATCGTCGCGCGTTCGTCGACGGTGGAGTTCTTCGTCCAAGTCCAGACGGAGCTCTTGAGTTATACACATATCAGTCTTTTGATTCTGAAGCTACGAGGCGAATTGAATCAGGAAATGGAAATCGTGAACGGTCATCACGTAGAACTCGTCGTAGTTTTTTACATGATTCCTATTCAGTTGAGTTAGATAAGCAAGGTCGGATACTCATTCCTCAAATACTTCGTGAAAGTGGCTCTCTTGAAAATCGATGCACATTAGTAGGCTGTGGTGATTATGTGGAAATCTGGGATCCCAATCTTTGGGAAAACGAACTGACATCTATGCCACAAGACGAATAGAGGAATAAATGCTCGCCATTAACCAATCAGATTGGCAGCCAAACCATATCCCAGTAATGTCAAATCAGGTGGTAGAAGCATTAAATGTTAAACCGCATGGTAATTATATTGATGGCACTGTTGGCCTCGGGGGACACACGCGAGCAATATTAGAAGCAACTGATAATAAATGTACAGTTCTTGGTATCGATAAAGATCCACAAGTACTTAAAATCGCAAAAAAAAGACTGAGTGAATTTGGTAATTCTGTAATACTTGCACAAGGAAATTATGCAGACTTAGAGGATATTTGTAACAAATATAATTTTATTCAACCAGATGGTCTATTGCTCGATCTTGGTATCTCATCTTTCCAACTGGAACAAAATGACAGAGGATTTTCATTTTTACGAGATGAACATCTCGACATGCGAATGAATCAGTCAGATTCAATTTCGGCGTATGAAATTATAAACCAAACTACTGAAAAAGAATTAGCGAATATCATTTGGGAATATGGAGAAGAACGTCAAAGTAGAAAAATTGCGAAAGCAATTATAAATCATCGCCCAATCAGTACCACTGGAGAATTAGCTGCACTTGTTGAAAAGGTAAAATACCGTAAAAAGACTTCAAGGCAAAAAATACACCCGGCAACATTAACTTTCCAAGCAATAAGGATCGCAGTAAATAACGAATTAGAACAACTTAAAAAAGTACTCCAAGTAGTACATAACTTACTCGAAACAAAATCGGGCAGACTAGCTATTATTTCTTTTCATTCATTAGAAGATAGGATTGTTAAAAATTACATAAGAAACAATAGTTCACAGAAACCTAGGAATCGCTGGGAACTCGAACACACTACTCCTCCACTTTGGTTGCAAATTAGCAAAAAGGTAATTAAACCATCAGAAAAAGAAATCAATATCAATCCTCGATCTAGATCTGCACGTCTCAGAGTCGCAGAAGCACTTTCAATTATGGAGAATATTGATGATAAGAATTGACCAGAAAAATTCTGCTGCTGCAAGAAAATCAACTTCATGGGGAAATCTTCAGGAAAATGAAAAAACGTATTTTGCAAAAGAATCAGCAAGTATTTCTCTTTTGATGAAAAGGATTTTTGTAACAACACTATTATTTGCGTTGCCTTTAATTGGCATCACCCAAGTTTTACAAACTAATCAACTAGTGCAAAATGGTTTAGCAGTTAACCAACTGATCAAAGAACGAAATACACTTGAAGCAAATATACGCATACTCGAAGCATCCATAGCTAGTAATGTAAAACTTCGCGAGATCCATCAACAGGCAACTACACGTCTAGGAATGGTTCCTGCAGAAAGAACTATGCATATATCTATTGATCAAAGGCAAGCAGCACCTATTCAAATCCCGTTGAGATTCACAAGTGGATCAAATGATAATCCATTATCAGAAAAAAAATGGTGGGAATCATTATTAGATTTCATATTCAAGTTCTTTTCAAACAATCAAGAAAGTAAATAATGATGGAAGAGCAACAGATAAGACACTTAAGTTGGCGACACTGGATAGTAGCAATACTAGTAATTGCTGGTTTACTGATGATTATTGGAAGGTTATACCAATTACAAATTTTAGAAAATGAGAGATACTTGAATGAAGCTTTTAATAACCGTTTCACCAGTAGTACGGTCAATGCACCGAGAGGTCTTATAACTGATGCAACCGGATATCCTTTAGCCATCTCAAAAGATACATGGGATGTCTATATAGATAGGTATCAATGGTCAGAGAGAGTAAAAGCAAATGAATCAGCTTCTGTCATTGCCACTTTGCTCGAATTAGATCATGCTGAAGTATACCGAAATGGAACGATATCAACATTTGGAGACTATCTAATCTACCGTGACTTAGATTATAAAACTGGACTGTCCATCATTGATCAAAATTTATGGGGGGTTCGATTGATACCTTCAACAGTTCGACAATATCCTGAAGGTATTCTAGGTAAGCAAATTATTGGTGAGATAGGAACTGATAAACACGGATTATGGGGGGTTGAGTCAGATTTTGATCATATATTACGTGGGCAGCCTGGATTACTAACATTTGAGAATGATGCACTTGGACGTCCAATAGCTTTTACATCTCCTTCATTAGCTATTAATCCTGTCTCAGGAAGTGAAATACAACTAACAATCGATCGATTTATACAATCAATTGCTGAAAGAGAATTAAAAATAGCACTAGAACGCTATAAAGCTTCTGGAGGATCCATACTTATCATGGATCCTAAGACAGGTGCTATTTTGGCGATGACCTCAGCTCACGTGAGTGAAATCAATGATCCAAAAGACAAAAATCTCTCACCCAAATATATTAAAAATCGAACAATTACTGATTTGTACGAACCAGGATCGGTGTTAAAAACATTAACTACAGCTACGGCTATAGATCTTAATTTAGTCGATATCAATACAACTTATGAAGATACAGGATCTGTAAACGTTGATGGCACAATTATACGAAATTGGGATTTCAAATCACACGGGAAAGTTACAGTCCGTGAGTATTTACAAAAATCCTTAAATACTGGAGCTGTATGGTTAGCTACAGAAATAGGAAAAGATTCTTTTTATTCTTATTTCAAGAATTTTGGGTTAGGGCACATTACGCATTTAGGCTTAAGCGGTGAAGCATCGGGATTAATGCGAACACCCTCTGAAAAAGATTGGTACAGCGTCGATTTGGCAGCAAATTCATATGGCCAAGGACTATCTGCAACACCGCTTCAAGTTTTAACGGCCGTTAACTCTTTTGCCAACGGTGGAAAATTAATGCGCCCTTACATAGTTTCAAAAATTATTACGGAAAATGAAATTCGCGAATATCAACCAGTTTTAGTAAGACAAGTCATTAAGGAAAAAACTGCAGAAACAATGGGCCGACTGATGCGTGATGTAGTACACGGGACAACTTATCATGGCGCAAGATTAAAGGAACACACTGTAGCAGGTAAAACCGGAACAACAATTGTCTCTTCAGATTCAGGTTATGATTTTAATACGACCATCGCTTCTTTTGCAGGTTTTGTACCATATGAACTGCCAATAGTATCAATTTTGGTAAAAATCGATACTCCTGAAGGAGATCTTCGTTTAGGCGGTCAAGTTGCAGCTCCTGTATTTGCAAAAGTTGCAAAAGAAATCATGACTTACAAACAAATTCCCTCTTCCTATGATTTGGTAGCAACTAATGAAAATTAATAATCCACCACTATTAGACTCTGATTTTATTCATCAAGCTTTGGGAGATGATCTTCAAGCACAGCATGGTGATAAACGATCATTCAATAGAGCTGTGATCGACTCACGTGCAGTTAAGCCGGGAGATCTTTTTGTAGCGCTTCCTGGCACAACTACTGATGGACATTTACATGCAGCATCTGCTATTGCAGCAGGTGCGAATGGGTGTCTATTAGAAAAACATGTTGAAGGAACAGAAACAGGTACGCTGTTTTATGTGAATAACACTCTTGAGGCATTACAAAAAATTGCAGCTTGTTGGAGAAAATCACTTAAGAATCTAAATGTTATTGGAATCACAGGCAATGTGGGCAAGACGACTACTAAAATATTCACAGCAGAACTAATCGCATCAAAATATAATGTTGAATACAGCAAGGCAAATTACAATAATGAAATTGGAGTTCCTCTTTGCTTGCTTGAAATAAACCCACACACTGATTTCTCAGTGATAGAAATGGGTATGTACACCACAAATGAAATATCATTGCTATGTCAGTGGAGTAAACCAAAAATAGGTGTAGTTCTAAATGTTGGTCCCGTTCACTTAGAACGTGCAGGATCAATGGAAAATATCATTAAAGCTAAGCAGGAATTAGTTGAGGCACTGCCAGAAAATGGTGTAGCCATCCTAAATATAGACGATCCTTCTGTACGTAAAATGGCAGAACATACCTCTGCAAATGTCATTTTTATAGGCCAAAATCCCTCTGCAATGGTACGTGGAACAGAAATTAAGAGTGCAGGTCAAGATGGATTTGATTTTCACTTAGAAATCGAAAATCAGAAAAGGAAAATTCACGTCCCTTTCCCAGGAACTCACCTAACTATTAACTTATTAGCTGCATCAGCAGTAGCCAATACTTTAGGGATGAATATAGATGAGATAGCGGAAGGAATTTCCACTCTAGATAGTACGTTACGAACAAAAATTTCTACACTACCAGGGAATATCTCAATACTTGATGATACATATAATGCTAGTCCCGCATCAATGCATGCAGCTATCAATTTACTATCTGAATTACCTGGAAGACATTTTGCATTATTAGGAGACATGCTTGAACTAGGGAGTGAAAGTAAAAATGCTCACGAAGAAATTGGAAAACGTGCAGCTCAAGATATTGATGTGCTGTTCACTATAGGTGACCTAGGATTAATAATTAGCGAATTTGCCTCTAAATTTGGAAAAGCAGAGGCAATTCACATCACAGAACGAAATACAGCTGCACAACTGATAGCAAGCAAATTAAAACCAGGCGATGCAATTTTAATTAAAGGATCACGTGGTTTAAAACTTGAAAGTATAGCTTTCGATTTGTCGAAGACATTAGAAGAAATTTATCCAAATCAATCTCCTAGCAATGACAAGGTGAACTCCTGATGATTTATCCATTATTAGTTGGTGGACTTTCGTTCTTAATTGCCTTAATTGGAGGGCATTATGTGGTCAGAATTTTAAGAACTTTCAAAATTGGCAAGGAAATATCACAACATGGCCCTACCTCACATCATGCAAAAGAAGGTACCCCCACTATGGGAGGCCTAATTATATTTGGAACAGTTGCTGTAATTACAATTTTTACAAATATTTTTGCGATCCGAGAAGGAAGATTCTCAATCGAACGTGCGTCTATTCTCTTACCGTTGATTGTAATTATTATCACCATGGCTATAGGCTTCTGGGATGATCTTGGCACACTCGTAAATATAAAAGGTAGAAAAGCTTTAAGTTGGAAAATTAAGTTTTTCTTGATATCCATTCTCTCAATTACTGTATCGTTTATATTATATTTTCAACTCGAAGCAAAAAGTGCTAACTTCCCAATTTTTGGACAATTTGAATTAGGTTACTTATACATCTTTGTAGCTGTCATAACACTATTTGCGACAACTAGTGCGGTATCAATAACTGATGGGCTTGATGGACTTTTGGGAGGAACGGCAGCTATAGCTTTTGCTGCTTATGCTGTTATAGCACTTGCACAAGGACAAGATTATCTAGCAGTATTCTCTTTCACAGTAGTAGGTGCTTTACTTGGTTTTTTGTGGCATAACGCCCATCCTGCACAGGTATTTATGGGAGATACTGGTGCCCTACCACTAGGAGCAGCTTTAGCCACTGTCGCTTTAATGACAGGACATTGGCTTATATTGCCAATTATCGGGATTGTATTTGTGATAGAGGCTGTTTCAACAATCCTTCAAATTATTTATTTTCAAACCACAGGTGGTAATCGTCTGTTTCGAATGACACCACTACACCATCATTTTGAATTAATTGGCTGGAGTGAACCTCAAGTAGTGCTTCGACTATGGTTAGTCGGAATAATCGGAGCATTAATTGGAATTACATTAGCACTATCGATATGAAGAAAATAGAAGATAAGAATGCAAATAGAACCTAGATTTTCTGGAAAAAATGTAACTGTTGTAGGACTAGGAATAGAAGGCATAGATCTTGTGCGATATTTAACAAAACAAGGTGCAAACGTAATAGTTTCTGATTCACGGCAAGAAAAAGATTTAACAGAGCAAATCAAGTCGATTTCTGATTGTTCACCTACTTTATCACTAGGTAAAAATCGAAGTAAACAGATGATGTCTTCAGAAATTATATTTGTATCACAAGGGGTTCATCAAAACGCACCCTTCTTAAATACTGCTAGAAAAAATGGAATAGAAATCTCTTCCATGTCAAAATTATTTTTACAAATATGCCCTGTTGATATTACCGCAATTACAGGATCGTCTGGTAAAACTACGACTACATCTTTATTAGATAAAATTCTTACCAAATCAAAAATCAATCATTTAACTGGGGGAAATATTGGTATTGGTTTATTAGGTTTGCTAGAAGATATAACGCCTGATTCCAGAATACTCATAGAATTATCTCATACTCAATTAGAAACAATCGACACAAGCCCTCAATTATCTTGCGTAACTAATGTAACTCCCAATCACTTAGATCGATTCTCTTGGGAATCTTATGTAGATTTAAAACGTCGTATATTTGAATTCCAGAATATAGAAGATACTGTCATTTTTAATTTTGACAACAAAATATGTAGAGAGTTTTCAAATGAAGCAATTGGGAATGTAGTCTATACATCCAGAAAACAAAATTTAGAAAAAGATGGTGTTTATCTACAAGATCAAAAAGTATATGCATTACTTCGACAAGAAAAATTACCTATCATTAACGTTAGTGATATTCCTCTGCCAGGGGCACATAATATCGATAATGTGTTAGCTGCTTCAGCGTTAGCCCTACAAATGGGTGTTTCAAGTGAAGAAATTAATGAAGGAATCTTAAATTTTAAAGGAGTACCCCACAGATTAGAATCTATTGCCATAAAGTCTGGGGTTTTATATGTAAATGATTCAATCGCCACTACTCCAGAGCGCACTATTGCAGGGATTAATTCATTTAAGCAGCCGATCGTTATAATTTTAGGTGGTAGGGACAAAAATCTCCCTCTCAATGAAATGGCTAATCTAATCAATCTCCGGTGTCGTTCAGTTATTACTTTTGGAGAAGCTTCAGAACTATATGCAAAATCAATAATTGATGCTGATCACCAAAGCCCACCTACAATCGATCAAGTAGAAAGCGTATCTGACGCAGTCATTACTGCCCAAAAAAGAGCAAAATCGGGTGATGTGGTTTTATTTTCTCCTGCCGGAACATCTTTTGATGCTTTTCGTACTTTTGAAGAAAGAGGATTTTCCTTTGCGGATGCCGTATTACAGATAGGCAAAAATTTTTGAAAAATCAAACAAACATAATTCATGCACCTGATTACGGATTACTGATTTGTGCCTTAGTATTAGTATTTTTAGGATCAATTTTCGTTTACTCATCGTCATATGTTTTTGCTGATCTTGAATATGGAGATTCACTCCACTTTATAAAAAGACAACTAATTTTTTGTGCAATCGGCATAGTCGGGATGCTCTTAGTAATGCGACTGGATTATCAGTATCTTAAATATTGGAGTCCTTTCTTTATGCTTCTCACATTGAGTGCACTAGTAGCAATATTAGTACCAAATTTTGGAGTTGAATCGAATGGAGCATTAAGATGGTTGAAGATAGGGCCATTACCACCAATTCAACCTAGTGAATTTGCAAAATTAGCAGTACTGATTTATATGGCAGCATGGTTACCTTCAAGAGGTGATTCACTTCGTGATTTTGTTTTAGGTGTGATCCCCTATGGTGCAATAGTTGGAATAGTTGCAGCGTTAATAATGCTACAACCTGACCTTGGAACAACGATGCTTATAGCAATAATCGCAGGCATTCTTTTTTTTGTTGCAGGAGCAAAGTTAATACATGTAATCGCATTAGCAGGAAGTGGCATAGTTGCCGCAAGTCTATTAATTCTAGCAGGTGGTTACAGAATTAACCGAATTCTATCTTTTACATCTGCAGAATCTGATCCCACAGGACTAGGTTTTCAAACTTTACAACTGCTAATTGCTTTTGGCTCAGGAGGTCTGTCAGGATTGGGTCTAGGGGTATCACGGCAAAAGTTTTTCTATATACCCGGATCACATACTGATGGAGTTTTAGCAATAATTGGCGAAGAAATGGGTCTTATAGGTGTTATGGCTATCTTAATTCTTTTCATAATCTTTTTCTGGCGAGGTTGGGTAATTATGGCGAATGCAAGAGATCCATTTGGCTCTTTGCTAGTAGCAGGAATATTAACTTGGTTTAGTTTTCAATTGCTTATTAATATAGGTGGTGTCACCAGATTAATACCACTTACAGGTATCCCATTGCCGTTTCTATCAGCGGGAGGATCTTCATTAATAGTCTCACTACTTGCTATAGGAATTATGCTTTCAGTCAGTAGGCAAACAGTACGTAGGGATACTTTATGATGAAAATTGTACTTACTGGTGGTGGAACTGGAGGGCATGTATATCCTGCCTTAGCTGTAGCTGAGCAAATATTAGCCAAATTTGATGCTGAAATATTCTATTACGGCACAGAGTATGGACCTGAAAGAGCAATTGCTGAACAAAACGGCTTTACTTATCGTACAATTCCAGCATCCCAGGTA